>CANPWF010000012.1 GCA_947581885.1 uncultured Clostridia bacterium | reverse complement strand
AGCGTACTGCTTGCAAGGGCCGTCAACGAGATGAAGGGGACCTATCCCACCGTCGAAGTGCACTATGCCGAAGAGGCGGGAAAAAAGCTCGTTCCGCTCTACGAAGATCGCCCGCTCGAAGAGAGCGTTTTATCCCAAATCGAAGCCGCGGGGTGCAAACTTTCCGAGCACGGCGAGATCTCCCTCTTTATCAACGTCACGGGGGAAGAGATGACGGACGTCGGCGTGAAAGGGGAAAAGGATCGGGAAGCCCTCGCCCCCTTCATCGAGAAGATCGCCGAGGCGGTCAGTTTGAAGAAACTTGCGGCGGTTGCGGACGTCGCCTATTGCAACGGCGGTGACAGGGCGTTTGTGAAGGGGCTTTCCGAACAAATTTCCCTCTTCGATCTTGCGTCCTATGCGGGGTGGAACACCTCTTCCAATACCCTCGGAACGGCGATCGCACAGGCGGTGATGTGCCTGCACTACGGATTTTCCGCACAGCACAATACCTTCCTCGCCGATCGGTTCTATGAAGATGTAAGCTACTGCGCCCGTGTGCGCAAACTGGTGTGCGAAACCTATCTTCCCGCGCTGCATTTGAATTACTTCCATGCGGACGGGGAAGAGGGGAAGGCGGCACAGATCGTAAAGAAGGAGCTCGAAGCCGATCTTTGCTCGCTCCTGCCCGAAGTGGGCACGAACTATTCCCTTGCGGAAGTACGGCTTCCGTGGAGCAGAATGTTCGAGGCGGAGATCAGAACGGAAAAGAAGGAGAACAAAGCATGACGAAACGGTTGAAACTTTCCCTGCTCGGAACGCTCGCGTGCGCAATGCTCGTGTGCCTCACGGTGGGCGGCGTTCGCCTCTCCGCACGCGCGGAAGGGACGGTCACGGTCGACTATTCCTTCGACGTGACGATCACGAGCAGACACAGCGGTAGCGTTGTACAGTCGCTCTCCGCCATCACCGATCCGTATACCAACAAGGACGTCTCCTCGGGCGGACATATTCAGGAGAATGTCTGGACGGATAAATCCGTCTCCGAGACCCAGCCCGTCGTGTATACCGCAAGGTGGCACCATTCCACGTCTCTCCGCACGGGCGGCTTCACCGAATATCAGGCGACGGCAGAAGGCAACGAGACGTACAAGATCTCCAAGATCACCGATTCGGATACCCCCGCAGGGCAGATGGAGATCCCCGCAGGCGGCTTCGTCGTCTCCGTCCCTTCGAGCGTCAATTTCGGTGCGGTGGGCGATTCGGTCACCATCACGGCTACCCCCAAAACTTCCGAACTCAAAGAGTTCCATATCCCGACGATGGCGATCGAAAATCAAGACGGCGAGCGCGTCGCGATCGACAACATCAACGTGACGAGAAGCGGACCCATGGTCGTGTATTACGACTATCAGAGGGGAGATAAAACGGGCACGAACACCTCGGGCACCGAGATGGCGGCGAAGTACGACGAAGCGAAAAATGCCTTCATCGTCACCGCCTTCCGCGACCTGTACGAAGGGGACGATTCGGGCATGGAGATCCCCGAGAACGGTTTCGTTCTCTCCGCCTACGGCGAAGGGTTCCGCGGCATTTTGCAGCAGGATACCCGCTTTTCGGTAGGGGATGAACTCTCCCTCGTCGGGTTCGATTATATCCGTTTCGGCGGGGTCACCGCACCCTATCCGTACGATTTCATCAACCCCACGCTCGAAGAGAACCCCGCGGGGTACGATTCGGCGACGAGCGCGCCCTTCCCCGCTTACCGCGGCACCAATCAGCTCATCGTCTATGAATGGGGTTGGAATTACAACGATATCCCGGGGACGGGAACCAACATCTACGGCTTCGAAGTTGCCGTCAACGAATACGGCGTTGTCGTCGAACGGGGCGTGAACGTCTCGGCGATCCCCGAGAACGGGTACGTTCTGAGCGGGCACGGCAAAGGGAGAGACTTCTTGCAGGCGAACGTCCCGATGGGCGCGACGGTCGAACTCAACAAACAGACGAAAACCTTCACTGCGACGACGTCGCTCAATAGCTTCTACACCAACGTCGCCACCGAACTCAAAACGGCGGCGGACGAAGCACAACGCCGCATCACACAGCTCTACGATCTCAACCGCACCGTGCTCGACCCGCTCCTGCAACAGGCGACGACGGCTTGCGATACTTTGGAAGCGTTGAAGGACGAGATCATAGAAAAGGACCCGCAGGGTGCGGAAAAGACCAAACAGCTCATGAAGTTCAACACCTTGCAGCTTCAAGTTGCCGCACTCACCCGCAACATCATCGCGGCTTCGGGGGAAAGCAAGCCCGTCGCGGCGAGGGCGGTATGGCACCGTCCCACCGAGCGAACGCTCAGCGCGATCAAAGCGAGCATTCAAACGTATAAGGATTGCGGCATCAACCTCGTCTTTGCCGAGAGCTTCTACGGCGGAATGTCCCTCTTCAAATCCGACCTTGTTCCCTATCATGTCGATTTCGAGGGCTGCAATTACGAGGAATATCCCGATTACCTCACCGCGTTCGTCGCCGAGGCGGAGAAGGAAGGCATCGAAGTTCACGCTTGGGTGGAAGATTTCTACGTCGGGCTCAGCGAAACGCAGGGCATCGTAAAGAATCATAAGAATTGGATCCTGTACAACGACGACGATTCCGTTTTACAACGCAACGAGGGCGGACCCTACATCTTCATCGACCCCGCCAACGCCGACGTGCAGAACCTTCTCATCAATTTCTATAAGGAACTCATCACCAAGGTCCCGAACATCAAGGGGCTCAACCTCGACTATATCCGTTATCCCGTCTCCTCGCGGGAGGAAGATGTGGGCTTCACCTTGGCGGCGATGAACGAATTCGCCGAACAGCAGGGCATTACCCTCAGCGGAACTACTCGGGAAGAACTTTCGAAGAGCTTACAGTCGAAGATGAAGCCGTATGCAAACGGCGGCAACGCCCTGTATAAGGCTTGGAACGAATATCGGCAGGGGAAAGTCACGAGCTTCGTCGAGCGCGTCTACAAAGAGGTGAAAGGGGATAGCGAACTTCTCATCTCCACGGCGGTATTCCCTTCCATCGAAGAGAGCTTGGATCAGAAGAAACAGGATTGGCGCACTTGGCTCAAAAACGCTTGGGTGGATATCGCCACGCCGATGGCGTATTACGATAACGATACCGATATCCTGCAATACGTCCGCGATATGATCACGGCGACGGGCGGCGCGAGCTACAACTATGCGGGGCTTGCATCGTCCTTCCGCGGGCTTCCCGCCTACAAGAACGCCTCGCAGATCCAAGCTTCTTACCTTGCGGGAGCCAACGGCTACGTCATCTTCTGCTCGACGCAGATCCTCGGGCATGAGGACGTGCAGACGGTATTGAAATCGGGAGTCAACAACATGGATGCGGTGCTCCCGCACGCTTCGGCGAAGGCAGTCCTCACCGCCTATTTCGATCGCATTTGCGACCGCGCCGACCGCATTTACATTCCCGCAGGCGGCATGACGGAAGGCAAGCTTGCTTCTCTCCGCGCGGAATTCGATTCCATCCTCGCCCTCGATCTTTCTACGGCGAAGGGGATCGACGAGGCGATCTCTCGGATCGAAGATCTCGATTCTTCCGCCTCTTCGTATGCGAGCGGCTACTCCCGCGCAAGGCTCAGCGAGGCGTTCCGCGAGATCGGATCCCTTCTCGAACTCAAATACGAAAGAAGGCTCATCATGGGTGACGAACCCGCCGCCCCCGCGGAAGAAGAGCCCGCGGAAACTCCGCAGGAAGAGCCCGACAAGAAGAAAGGGTGCGGAAGCGTCCTTGCGGCGGGCACGCTCGTCGTTGCCATGGCGACGATTGCTTGTGCAGTGGTTGTTTGCGGGAAGCGTTCCCGCTCAAAATAATTCGGAAAAAATAAGGAGGAAAGGATATGAAAAGAAAACTGTTGACCGCTCTGCTCGTTGCGGCATTGGCAGGAACCACGGCAATGGGGATCGCCGCCTGCGACAAAGGGCATGAGCACACGTTCTCGGACAAGTGGGAAACCAACGAGACGCAGCACTGGCACAAGGCGACGTGCGAGCACACCGACGAAAAGGGGAGCCTCGGCAACCACGTCTATGACAACGATGCCGATACCGACTGCAACGTCTGCGGTTACAAGCGCACCGTCGATAACGGCTCGACGGACGTGTTCACCGCTCCTACGGTCAATGTGCTTGCGGATCCCGTCGAGATCACCGCGGGCGAAGAGTTCAACTACATCGAAGCTCTCGATGTGAGCGACGAGTACGATGAAGCGGACGCTCTGAATTTCAGCTACACCGCCGAGCCCGAACTCGACCTCTCGGACCCCGCAGAAGGGACGTATGTTCTCACGATCACGGTCACCAACTCCAAGGGCAAGAGCACCACAGTTACGATGAATGTTACCGTCACCGCCCCTCTCCCGAGCCTCGTCGTCGAAGTGGAAAAGGAGAAGGATGAGGCAAATTGGGTTACGAAAGGCGGGCATGAATCGGGCAAAATGGTATTCGATGCCAAGTCGTATATCGTAATCGATGAGAATACGCCCAAGACGACAGAAGATGGCGCAGAAGGCAACAAGACGTGGAAAGCGGGCGTTGTCAATTACCTGTATGCGTCCAATGCCGTATTCCACAATACGACCGACGAGCCCGTTGTCGTTCATATGCAAGGCACGGGCGGCGAAACCGCGATCTTCGATAGCACGGGCTTTATGATTGAAGGGCGCGACGGCGCAAACGGCGTTTTCGTGAATCCGCAGAACCCTCAAAGAACGAGCTCAACGGCAAAATCGTACACCTATGAAAAGTGGGGAGAAGTCCAAGCGACGGGCAATGCCATGTACATGACGATTCCCGCGGGTGGCTTCGCGATCGTCGTCAGCAACCTTGGAAAGGATAGCCCTTACGGATACAATCCTGCATTCGACACCGATCCCAAGGCGAGCAACTTCGACTATGACGGCAGAGGTTGGCTCAATAAGAACGTCGTCGTGCAGTACGGCACTACCGTGAAGTTCTACTTTGAGAATGATGCCGAAACGCTCTTGAATGAAACCTACACCAACCATGCCCCCGTGCTTCTGAAAGCACCGAATGTTTCTACATTCATCGGTGAAGGGAAGTCGGTACAAGACCTCAAATTGACAGAAGGCGTAACGTATCTTGACGACAATAATACATTCATCAACAGCGATGATTCTTCGTCCAATGTTACCGTTACCCTCGTCAACGAAACGAGCGTTCCCGCGTATGACAACAACACAGAGGGCACCTATGTATTTACCCTCCAATTAACGGACGAGCAAGGATCGGCAACGGAGTTCAAACGCAGCGTCGTTGTAGGTCCCGCCGTTCCGGATGTCGCAACGATCGATATCGGCGGATCGCGGTTCAATGTCGCGGCGAATGGCGACCTTGCCGTCAATCCCACGAACGTAACCAGTTCCGAAACGTACCGTATTTTGATTTACACTTCTTACTTTACCGGCACGCGCTTTGTAGGTAAGTTTGGCTTCTATTTCGTGGTAGACGCGAGCAACAAAGTCAGAGAAGTGGGTATCCCCGGCGGGGATCGGTTCCAGCTTGGTACGAGCGGAAACCGTGAATCGATCGGCAGCATGAACAACGACGATACGCTTGCGCCCGTCAAACTTGCCGCCGATGAATACGTCGTGTTTGTTTTGAATCAGACTGCGGCTACAAATCGCAGAAATGAATTCAGAGATCATTTCACGAGTGATTCAAATTACTTGCTTGGCACGACGGTCACTCTCTACAACATCGATTATCAGCCGATCGTAAAGATCGTGAACGGCTCCGATACGAAAACTTGGGGTGGCAGCAAAGTAATCGTCAATCAAAAGACGAATTCGGCGGCAACGCAAAAGATGCTCGTTTACACGAAGGACTATGCTGATACGGTTACCTGCAATGGATACGGTTGTGCGTTCATTATCAACGGAGAAGGAAAAATCCAACGCTTCTTCGATTGTTCGAGTGCTGCCTATTACATGGACGCTGCCCATTATTGGGAAGCAGGTAACAATAGTGGCGGGCACCGCATTGCGGGAAACGATGCCTTCTTGACGGAAAAAGGATGGAACTTCGACGTAAATACCTATGCGCAAGCAGCATACAAGTCCCTTGGCGAAGGCGAGATCCTTATCATCTTCCCTCATGATGGCAACTCTGGCAGTCCTGACAACCCGAGAGAGTTCGGTAAAAATTTCCGTCAAGATTTCAACAAGTACACCGTCACGCTTGAGAACGTATTGTTCGATTGATAGTAATTGACCAAACCGCGGCGTGAGCCGCAATGAAAGGGGAGCCGCCCGCCTTTGGGCGGGCGGCGTACCTTCAAAGGAGAATCCATGAAAAAACGCTTTTTCCTTCCCGCGGTCGCGGTGACTGCGGCACTTGCCATCACCGTCTGCGGAGGCTCTCTCTTTGCCTCTGCCGCCGCGCTCCCTTCGCCCAACACGACGACCACCGTCGCCGAGGGTATCACCTACAATTATTACGAAACCACCTACGCCGAGGCGAAGCAGAAGATCTACACTGCCTCTGTGAATACGTCCGCGGCGGATAGCAAATACGAAGTCGTCGTGCACGCCGTTGCGGGTACGAACGGATTCACTCCTTCCTATGTCGTCGATATCGCGAAGGACTACGAACAGAAAACGGGGCTCAAAGTGTATGCGGGTATCAACGCCGATTTCTTCGCCACGGTGAGCGGCAACGCCCAACCCCAACAGGCATTCGTGGAGAATGGCGTTGTCCTTTGGCAAGGTCCCAACTACGGCACGGGCGTGACGAAGAAGAGCTTCGGCTTCGATAACAAGGGGCACTCTGTTCTCGGTCAGCTCGCCGATACCGTCGATTATATCTCGATCGAAGGGAAGGGCGGTGCGTCGATCGAATCCACCGTCCAGATCAATCCTTCCACCGTCTCCGATAAACTTGCCATCTATTCCACGACGGGGAGCAAGTCTTTCACGAATGCGAAAGGCTACAAACTCACCATTCAAACGGGCGAATTCGGCACGAACAAGGCGGGGCTCGTCGGCAAAAAGACGAGCACCACGGCGGGCGCAACGTCCGTAAATATCGCTTCGGGGGAATTTGCCATTGTCGTTCCCAACGGAAACGAATACGCCGCTTGGTTCGAAACGAACTTCAAGCTCGGCGCGACGGTCACCTTCAACGGCAAGTCCGCTCCCGCGGGCGTTTTTGAGGGCATGACGCAAGTCGTCGGCGGTTGGGCAGACCTCGTGAACGGGGGGAACGTCATCTCGCAATCCACCCTCAACACCTATAAAACCGATAGCGGCAGAAGCCTTACCGAAAAAGCCGACCGCACCTTCTTCGGCATGAAAGCGGACGGCACCTTCATTCTCACCGCCGTAGACGGGAGAAACGCAAACGGTTCGGTGGGGCTTACCGTCATGCAGGAAGCGCAGCTCGCGGGCGACCTCGGGCTCTACAACGCGATCGAGCTCGACGGCGGCGGTTCCACCACCATGGTCATTCGCCAAAACGATGAGATCGTGCAGATGAACAAACCCTCGGACGGCGGCAAACGCAAAGTTTGCAACGCGGTCCTCATCGTCGAAAAGGGGGAAAAGACTTCCGTTCAGCCGCCGCACGTTCATTCCTTCGGCGTTTGGAAATCGGATGCGACCAACCATTGGAAGGAATGCTCCTGCGGGGAGAAGTCCGAACTCGCCGCGCACGTCTTTGACGGTGACGGCGATACGGAGTGCAACATCTGCGGCTACACGCGCGAACTCACGAGCACGAACACAAACGGCGGCAACGACGAGGGCGGAACGGCTTCACAGGAAAAGAAGGGTTGCTCGGGCTCGGTTGCCATTGGCGGTGCGGGGGCACTTCTTCTCGCCGTCGGCGCACTTGTTCTCAAAAAGAGGAGGTAAATCATGAAAAAATCGCTGTGCGTTTTCTCCGTCGTGATGGCGGGCGCACTCCTTTGCCCGCTCGCGGCGTGCAAAAAAGAAGCTTCTACATACGACCCCGACATCGATCTTTCCAATAAGCCCGATTTGAGGGTGCTGATGCCCTACTCGGGGTACGATATCGCAACCGTCAACGCCGACCCCAATGCGGCGGTGGTGGAAAAGGTCACGGGGTATAAAGTGAACTACGAACAGCTTCCCACCGACGCGACCTCGACGCTCAACACGCTGTTTATGAACCGCGACTCCTACAACGCGATCAAGCTCACTTCGGCGCAGTTCGCGAGCCTCGTCGCCGAGGACGCTCTCCTCGACTTGTCGGACGCGATCGAAGATTTCGGTCCCGTCATCAAAGAGGTCATTTCCGAGGAATCGTGGGGGACGGTTACCGTCGACGGAAAGATCTACGGGATCCCCGAACGCTCTTCGAGCGACAACATCCAGTATCCCATCGTGTTCCGTCAGGATTGGATGGACGAGCTCAACCTCACCATGCCCGAAACGCCCGAAGAACTCAAAACCGTCTTGCAGAAGTTCAAGGACGAAAAGAACGTCATTCCGCTCACCTTCGATCGCTTTACGCCCATCGTTTGGTCGATCGCCGCGGGCTTCGGCATTTACGCCGATTGGCAGGAATACGAGATCGACGGCAAGACGAAAGTCTGCTACTACATGGAAACGCCCAACTACAAGGAGTACGTCGATTACATGGCGGACTTGTACGATAAAGGGCTCATCGATCAGGAAGTTTCCACCTTGGAATCCAGTCAGTCCCAGCTCAAATTCACGAGCGAAAAGGCGGCGGCGATCTCCACGAGCATTTGGAGCGTCTCCTCTCTCGTAAAGGGTTTGGTGACCGATCCCGTCCTTCAAAACACCACGCAGGAGAACATGTTCGGCTATCTTCGCGCCCTCAAATACAACGGCGTGGAACATGCCAACCGCCTCGGCGGGTGCCCGTACGTCACCGTCGTGCCCTTCTACATGGGCGCGCAGGCGGGGTACGTTATCGATTGGATCAACTCCAAACTCACCGATGCGGAAGAAAGCCATAACTTCCGCGAGATCGTGCTCGGCGAGGAGAACACCCACTTCACCTACAATTCCCGCACCGACGAGTATAACCCCGTCAACGAGCACTTCGCCGAGAAGGATACGGCGAGCTACTATCTCACGGGAAGCAACGAGAAGGTGTATACGAAGTATTGGCTCGCCCGCGTGAAAAAACAGCCCGAGCTCGAACGCGCATGGGGGCTCATGATGAAGAACGCCGATACGGTCGGCGTGTACGACGCGCTCGATTTCGCGCCGCCGCTCACCGATTACGCCTCCGTCCGCGGGACGATCGAGACGTACGCGCAGGATCAATTCTTCGTCATGCTCCGCACCGACAAGGGAACTTCCAAGCTTGCCGATTATTTGAAGAAGTGGAATTCGGACGGCGGCGAGCTGGCTTCCAAAGAGATCAACAAGTGGTTCGAAAACAAATAAGCGCATAGGGGGACAGGATGAAAGACGCCTTCGATAAAACGTTAAAGGCGAAATGGAAGAAGAATAAATCGCTCGTTCCCTTCGTGCTCCCCGCGATCGTGTTTGGCGTGCTCTTCTCCTACCTGCCGATGGTGGGTCTGCTCATCGCCTTCAAAGACAACATCAACTTTATCCGTTACGACAATCCCATTCAGGCATTCCTTGCGGCGGATTGGACGGTAAAGCACTTCCAAAAGATCTTCAGCGATCCCGAGATCTTGAAGTACATCGCCAACACCCTCATTATCTCCGTCCTCAAGATCGTCATCTTGTTCCCGCTTCCCGTTGTGCTCGCCGTGATGATCACCGAGGCGCAAAACAGGGGCTTTTCCAAGGCGACGCAGATGGCGGTATTCCTGCCGCACTTCCTCTCGTGGGTCGTCATCACGGGTATTTTCAAGAGCATTCTCGCCCTCGACGGTCCCGTGAACAGACTGTTCGGCACGGAGATCTTCTGGTTCGGGGAAGATAAACTCTTCCGCTGGCTCGTCGTGTTCATGTCGGGTTGGAAGGAGATCGGATACAGTTCGATCGTGTACGTCTCCGCCATTCTCGCCATCGACCCCAACCTCTACGAGGCGGCGAAATTGGACGGTGCGGGGAAGTTCCGCCAAATTTGGAGCATCACCATTCCGTCCATTCTGCCCACGATCATCACTATGCTCATCATCCGCGTGGGGTATCTCATGGACGCGGGCTTCGATCAGATCTATACGATGATCTCTTCCACGACGAGAAACTCGGGCGAGATCATCGGCACGTACGTCTACCGCATCAGTCTCGGCGAAAACGCGGGGCAGTACGGACTTTCCACGGCGGTGGGGCTCTTCAACGGCGTTGTCGCGCTGCTTTTGATCCTCATCACCAATAAGATCGCGAAAAAAGCAACGGGGACGGGTATCTACTGATGGAAGAGATCATGAAAACCGAAGAGATGGTAGCCCCCGAAGAGCCCATCGCCGAGAAGGCTCTTACCCCGCCAACCGCTCCCAAAAAGACCATGCACATTCACGAGAACAGAGTGTTCCATATCGTGAACTATATCCTGCTCACGCTCATCGTTCTTCTCTGCCTCGTGCCCTTTGTGAACATCATCGCCAAGGCGTTGAGCACCTACACCGGCAAGGCGGTATTCCTCCTGCCGCACGAGATCACCTGGTACAACTTCTCGTATGTGTTCACCAATTGGCCCTACTTCCGTTCCTTCCTCGTCTCCGCGGGGGTAACGCTCTGCGGAACGGCACTCTCCGTCGGCGTGATGTTTGCCGCGGCGTACGCGCTCTCCAAACAGGATTTCCCCCTCAGAAAAGGGGTGATGGTGTTCTTTATCATCATCATGCTCTTCTCGGGCGGCATCGTGCCCAACTTCTTTGTCATGAAGATGTTGGGGCTCCTGAATACTCCTCTCGCGCTCGTGTTCCCTTCCGTCGTGCAGGTGTATAACCTCATCCTGCTCAAAAACTATGTGGAAGGGGTCCCGCGGGAGATCGAAGAATCGGCGCATATCGACGGGGCGACCAACCTTCAGGTGATGGTGAAGATCCTCATCCCCGTATCGCTCCCCGCGATCGCGAGCGTCGCGCTCTTTACGGCGGTCACCTATTGGAACAACTATTTCAACGCCCTCATCTACCTGTCGCCGAGTTCGGAACAGTTCTACCCGCTCGCGCTCTTCATCAATAACTACATCAACTCCGCCGCGAACGAGCTCGGGGATCTCACCTACTATCACCAGAAATCCTTCATCGAAATGGCAATGATCATCGTGAGTATCATTCCCATCCTTGCGGTCTATCCTTTCGTGGCGAAGTTCTTCGTGCGCGGGGTCACCGTCGGGAGCGTGAAAGGATGATCCGCCTCTGTATCGACCTCGGGGCAACCGCCGTGAAGGGCGCGCTCGTCGAGGACGGACAAATCCGAAATACGGCGAAAACGCCGACGATGCACGATTCGAGAGAGGGGATCGTTCGCTCCCTTTCGGATACGATCGGGGCACTTTTCTGCCCCGAAGTACAGGCGGTCTGCATTGCCTCGGCGGGGGACATCGACGAAAAAACGCGCACCTGTGTTTCGGCAACGGGGAATTTACAGGGCTTTACGGGCTTCGACTTTGCCGAATTCGTGCGCGAACGGTATTCTTTGCCTTGCTTTGCCGCCAACGACGCGTATTGCGCCCTGCTCGGCGAAATGAAATACGGTGCGGGAAGGAGTTTCCCTTCCGCCCGCGTTGCGATGCTCACCCTCGGTTCGGGGGTGGGCGGAGCTTATTTCGACGGCGCCCGCATGCGCCCCGAGGCGAGCAATTCCCAAAAGCTCGGGCATTTTATTCTGCACGAAAACGGAACGCCCTGCAACTGCGGGAAGAGGGGCTGTATCGAGCAGTACCTTTCCGGTCGTGCGATCAACCGCCTCGCCCGTGCGAACGGGTTGGAAAGCGACGGGCTCTTCTCCGCATATCGGGAAGGGGAGCCTTCGGCAGTACAGATCGTAAAAGAGGTGGGGGAAGAGCTCGCGCTTGCCGCGGAGATCATCGACGAACGCTTCCCGTTTGAAGTGCTTCTTCTCGGCGGCGGCGTTGCCGAAAGCGTCGGCGAGAGCCTCCCCGCGCTTCAACATGTTTGCAAACGGCGGCTTGCCCTTGCCGCCCTCGGAAACTGCGCGGGCATCTTGGGTGCCTATGCGCTTGCGGAGGAAGGAAGTGGACTTTGATGTAGTCGTATGCGGCGGAAGCCTCGGCGGCGTGCTTGCCGCATGGGCGGCGGCGAAGAGCGGCGTGAAGGTCGCCCTTCTCGAACGCACCGCATGGATCGGCGGACAACTTACGTCGCAGGCGGTCCCGCCCGACGAACACCCTTGGATCGAGACGACGGGCTGCACTGCAAGCTACCGCCGCTATCGCAATGCCGTGCGGGAAAAGTATCTTTCGAATCCTGCCTTCTCGGAGGAAGTCAAGGCGAAAAAGCTTTTCTGCCCGGGCGGTTCCACGGTGAGCCGTCTCGCCCATCCGCCCCGCCTCGCGCTCGAACTTCTTAACGAAATGCTCCGTCCCTTCATCGAAAACGGGTCGTTGCAGGTATTCGTGAATACCCCTCTTGAAAGTGCAAAAACAGAGGGGAATTTCGTCCGCTCCGTACAGGCGGGCGGGAAAATTTTCCGCGCGAAGATCTTTCTTGACGGCACGGATACGGGCGAGCTTCTTCCCCTTACGGGTACCGAATACGTAACGGGCGCGGAGAGCCGCGAGGAGACGGGGGAAGCCCATGCCGCCTTAGCTTCCGACCCCTTCGATCAACAGCCCGCAACCCACGTTGCGGCGATCGAGGATAGGAAGAAGGGGGATTTCGTCATCGAAAAACCCGCGGAGTACGACTTCTTCCGCAAAAAAAAGATGCCGTATGATACCTACGACGTTTTCAGCATGTACGGTCCCGATTCCTCGACGGGTAGGGCGAAGCGGTTCGGGATGTTTTTCGGCGAGAAGGATGAAAAGGGAAATAACCTCTTCGCGCTCTTCCCTTACCGCAGGATCTTTTCTTCCGCCTATTTCACGGACGGAAGCGTACCTTTCGACGTTACCCTTCTCAATTGGCCCCAGAACGATTATTTCTTCGGGAACCTTTACGACTGCGAAAACGCCGAAGAGAACGGTTATCTTGCCAGACGGCTCACTCTCTCCTTCCTGTATTGGTTGCAGACGGAAGCCCCCCGTTCGGACGGCGGAAAGGGGTACCGCAGTTTTGCTTTGAACAGGGAAGTCCTCGGGACGGACGACGGCATTGCGATGGCGCCCTATATCCGCGAATCCCGCCGCATTCGGAGCCTTTTCACCGTCAAAGAGGAACACGTCGTTTCGGGTGCCCGCTTCGAAGATTCCATCGGAGTCGGTTCCTATCCCATCGACTTGCATATCACAACGCGCACGAATTCCTTCTTCTATCTTCCCACCAAGCCGTTCACCATTCCGCTCGGTGCGGTCATTCCCGTTCGGATGGAAAACTTACTTCCCTCTTGCAAGAATATCGGCACCACCCATCTCACGAACGGCTGTTTCCGCCTGCACCCCGTGGAGTGGAATATCGGGGAGAGCGTCGGCTTGCTCGCCGCGTTCTCTCTTCGGGAGAAGGTCTCCCCCCGCGAAGTCTATCTCGACCCCGCGCTTCGTTCCCGCTTTCAAGAGCTGTTAATGGAAGAGGGGATCCAACTTTCATGGGATCAACCCGTGTAGCCGAAGGCGCGGACGAAAACGGAAGTGAAGAGCAGTACGCTCCCCGCGATGAGGTAATAGAGGGGAAACACGGTAAACAAACTCATAAACAGCAGCAAAAGTCCGCTCACGAAGAATGGGCGGGCGTTCTTTTTGGAGAAGGAGCGTTGCAATTTCTGCTTGGTCGTCTTTCTCGGTAGCTCGCCGCAGATCAGTTTTTCGGGCATACACCCCGTTTTCGATACGAGCGCGTATATTTCTTCTCCGCGCATCGCCTGTTTTCCGAAACTTGCAAGCAGTTTTTCCGCCTCGGGCGAAAGGGCGTTGCACGCGACGAGGAACTTCTCTTCCCCGTATTTTTTCAGAAGTTCGGCTATTTTATCGGCGGAGAGCGGCTGCATCGTGAAGAGGGGCACGACGAGCGTTTCGTCGACGCGAAGCGTATCTTTTTCGCAATTTGTCTTCTTTCCGTCGGCGAGGAACGCGTCCGAAAGCAATGTCCGCACCCGCTCTTCCTTCTCGAGGGCGAGATGCAAAAGAAGTTTCTCCCGCTCCTCCTTTTCCCGCTTTCCCGTCCGCTTTTTTGTTCTCGCTCCGAGAAGGAGGAGGGCGGATACGATCCCTACCGCCGCCGCGACGAGGGAGCAAAACGCGATGGCGACACCCGTTTCCACGCGGAAATACCGCAAAATGCCGAGCGTGAAAAACCATGCGGCGACCGTGTAAAAGAGCATATCGAGGAAATCGGACAGGGTAAACGTTCTCATGCTCCGATTTTTGCCCTGTTTTTTCGAAATTAAACTTGCAACGGAGAGGAAAGTGTTGTATAATACAGGTATGAAGATCGGGCTTTACGGCGGGTCGTTCGACCCCGTCCACAGCGAACATGTCCGTTTCGCGGAAGCGGCGTTGAAATTTCTTCATCTCGATAAGTTGGAAGTCATTCCTTCCTACCAAGCCCCCCACAAGCTGGACGGGGCATCCGCCTCGGCGGCCGATCGTCTCGCGCTCTTGGAAGTCGCCTTCCGCGGGGTGAAGAGGGCGCACGTCAACGATTTCGAATGCAACGCGGGCGGCACGAGCTACACCTACCTCACCTGTCGGGCGTTTCGGGAGCAGTACCCCGACGCGGAGCTCTATCTTCTCGTCGGCGCGGATATGCTCAATGACTTCTTCACTTGGAAGAACCCCGACGACATCCTCTCCAACGTCACCCTTGCGGCGTGCGGGAGGGGGGAGGAACTGCCCGAAGCCCTTTCCGAGAAGTTTTTCGAACGCTTTCAAAAGCATTTTGTCGCCGTGCCCTTTGTCGGGGAGAAGGTCTCGTCCACCGCGCTCCGCGTCTCGCTCGCTTTTCGGGGGGAAACGGAGGCCGACCTCTCCGCGCTCTCGCCCGAAGTTTTGCGGGAGATCGACGCGCGGAATTTGTACCGCGTTGATGAGGCGAAGGCGTTGGAGCTCGAAACGCCCCAAAGGCGGGCGCACAGCTACCGCGTCGCCCTGCTCGCCTGCGAATGGGCGCACAGCACCCGCCTCGTCCCCGAGCGCAAGGCACTTCTTTCCGCAATGCTCCACGACTGCGCAAAATATGTGCCCGAGGGCTCCCCGCTTCTTCGGGGTTTCCGTTCGCCCGAGAACGTACCTGCGCCCGTATGGCACCAATATGCGGGGGCATATCTTGCGGAACACGAATTCGGCGTAACCGACGAGGAAGTGATTGACGCGATTGAATTTCACGCGAGCGGAAAGGGGAATATGAGCACGCTCGGAAAGCTCATTTACCTTTCCGACCTTCTCGAATCGAAGCGGGATTTTGAAGGGGTCGAAACGCTTCGGAAACTATTTTGGGAAGATCTCGATGCGTGTATGGAAGCGTCCCTTTCCCATCAGCTCGCCTATTTGGAAAGGAGCGGGAAGCCCGTCTATCCGCTCACGGCAGAGGCGTTTGATTGGTATAAATCGAGAAAATAACCGATTCGCATAGTACTATGCGTGACATAATCAAAGGATTTTTCAAAAGAATATAAAAAAATAATGGAGGAAATATGGAAAGTTATCAACTTGCAAGAGCGGCGGCGAAGGCACTCTCGGATAAGAAGGCGCAGGATATCGTGATCGTAAACGTATCCGATCAGACGGTCGTTTGCAGTTATTTCGTCATCGCGACGGGCACTTCGACGACGCAGGTCCGCGCCCTTTGCGATAACGTCGAGGATGTGTTCGAAAAGAACTTCTCGCTCGCTCCGACCCGCACCGAGGGCGTGCGCGAGGGCAGGTGGGGCGTGCTTGATTTCGGCGATGTCGTTGTGCACGTTTTCAACGAGGAATCCCGCCTCTTCTACTATCTCGAACGGCTTTGGGATTCGGGCCGCAACGTCGAACATTACGAGGATTGACCGCTATCGGCTAATAAATTTACTTGAAGGAAATGCGCTTCGGCTCGGAGTATTCGGGCTTGGAGCGCGTTTTTTTGCGTTCCACAAGGAAATACACGGGCTCGCTCGCCTTCTTTTTGGGTGGTTTTTGCGGGGGAAGTTTCTTCCCGAGCGTCCGATATCCAACGCGTGCGAGCTTGATAAAATGGACGACGAGGATGCAAATAAGAAGGAGTATGGCCGTGTAGATCGCGCCGTTTCCCTGTACGGATAAGAGGTTCATGCCCGCATTGTATCAGCTTTTCTTTGTCAAAAAAGAGGGGAATGCGGATAAAATTCCCGCTTTTGGGAGAAAATGGGGGCATGGAAGAGAGGATCCTCACCGCGGAAGAAGCGGCGGAATATGCGGAATTCAAGCGCACTCGTCGGGAAGCCGAGGCCGCGCTCACCTTAAAAAAGCTCATCGTCGACGCTTCGAGGCGGGAGTTCGACAAGAACGCTCTCAAATCGGCTTGCCTTCTCGCTGTGAAGTTGTCGGCATACGGCGTGCTCGTTTCCCCCGTCAACGTCCCCTCCGCAAAGAAGATCTTGGGAGGGAAACAGGTGCGCGTCATTTGCCTCGCGGGCGGAACGGGGGAGAGCATTCCCGCCGTCAAGAAGAAGGAGGCGAAGTGGGCGATAACGGGCGGTGCGGGAGAAGTTCGCCTGATCCTCTGCTATTCCGCACTGTTCGGCGGAAATTTTTCCTATTTGAAGAGGGAAGTGAAGAAGGTACGAAGATCCAACAAAAAGATCGCGCTCGTCCTCTCGCTCGAAGATCATTCGATCGGGGAGGAGCAGATCTCACTCGGCGTTCGCGCGGCGGTGGAAGGCGGGGCGGACGGCGTGTGCGTGCGGGGCGAAGTGCCCCTCATCCTGCGTGCCGTGCAGTGCGCCGCGGGAAGGATCCGCGTCGATTGCTCGGGCGTGGAAAACGCCGAACAGCTCCGCGCCGCCCTTCGGATGGGGGCAAGCTATGTGATGACGGGGGATGCCGTCACGATCGAGCGCGAGCTCTTCGAACTCGTCCGCCTCACCTCCGCCGTCGGGATCCCCAAGCCCGCGGCTTCAACTCCCGATGCGCCCGCTTCAACCCGACCCGCGCCCAACGAACCTTCCGCCTCGCACGTCCTTTCCGAACGCGTTTCGTCCGCATCTTCTTCCTCGGTCCCTTCGGCAGGGGATCGAACGTAAAGCCTTGCCTTTCGTAAAAATTTCCCATGGGTTTTCGACAAACTTCCGCAGAAATCCCTTCAAAATGGAGAAAATAGTGACTTGATTCGATGTATACTGTCCTTATCAAAAACACTGAGGCATGATATGAAACGCATTTTGATTCTCGAAAACAGCCGGCGATTCGCCCGAGAGCTTGCCGCTTGCTTGGAGGGAAGGGGGGACGTTGCGGTCTGCGGCACGGCGGACGATGACGCGGAGAGCATGAATCTTCTCCGAAAATTTTTGCCGAGCACCGTCATTTTGTCGCTCCGATGCAAAGGCGCGGACGGCTTTTCCGTGATGGAAACCGCTCGCGCACAGGGGATGAAGTGCGACTTTCTCGTCCTCGGCGACACGTCCGACGAACAGATCCTTTCCCGCGCCGTGTCCCTCGGTGCCCGCTATTATTTCATGAAGCCCGTCCCCGCCGCTCTCGTCGCCGCCCGCGCCGCTTCCCTGTGAGCGTATTCGCCCCGATCAAGTCGTGATGTTTGCCTCCGCTTCGTCGTCATCACCTTCATAGAGCGTTTCCTCTCGGTGCATTTCTTGAGCTTCGTCGTGAAGATGATGGAAAGGTGCTTGCAGACCGACATATTCAGCGTGTCATCGTCTTCTACTACAAGGATCTTGATCATACCGATTCTCCTTAACGCCCTTATTATAGCACAGCTTGTGTTAAGAGAGTGTTAATTCGCAAGGAGAATTTATGTTCCGACGAAAATTGGGATTTGAAGGGAGAAGATTTTCCCCGAACGGGAGGGGATGTTTTGAATTTCAATTCGGGTTATTCGTGGATTGGGTTTTTCATTTTCGACGGGATTTGACAAAAACTCTCAAAAGAACACAAAATACGTAGAAAATATGAAAGAAAATTACTTTACAAATGTCAAAATGCGACGTATAATGCAGGTACGATCGAAAAAATAAACAAATATGAGGGCTTTTGATGAAACGCATTTTGATTCTCGACAGCAACGAAACGTTTGCCAAAGAACTGTCCTCTTGCTTTGAG
>CANPWF010000011.1 GCA_947581885.1 uncultured Clostridia bacterium | reverse complement strand
GATGAGGTGAACGGCGCGTACTCCGCCGCCCGTCTCTTGGCTCCCCCTTTGGGGGAGCTCCGCCGCGCCATTTGCGGCGGTGAGGGGGTATGCACTACCGCCGCCCCACGTCCATGTTTACTTCGCGCAAGGACGCGCTCGTGCCGCCCAAGGAAGAAACAGAATAAGGCGGGGCGACTGCGCTCAACATGACGTGGGGGCGCACGTCATCCTGAACAACGTTGAAGGACGGACGTGCGCCCGAGTGTATGAACCCCTATCGGCGCGGAAGGTCGCCGCGCCACTTCCCCCCGAAGGGGGAAGCAAGAGAAGGGCGGGAACGGGCGCATTCCAAAAGGGGGAAGCAAGGGGGTGCCGCACTCGTGTCCCTCAAATGATTTCCGTCAACAGAAATCTTGTTTTGTCGCAGGAAGTGAGGTAGTAATCGATGCCGTTTTTTTCGGTGCGGAGGGGGTAGTACATGCTGCCGTGGATGTGTCCGAACACCACCTTATCCACCCCGTTTTCCTCGAAAAGTTCGGTGAACAGCGTATCTTCCCTCTTCAAGCCCATGGGCGGGAAGTGAATGAGCGCGATGAGGATATCCTCGGAGCAACGCACCTTTTTCACTTCGGAAAAGGCGAGCTTGAAGCGTTCCGCCTCCCGTTTATAGAGGGCGAGGTCGTGCTCGGTGAAGTCGGCCGCCCCGGGGCAAGTCCACCCGCGCGAGCCCGCCACGATGACGTTGCCGAATTTCACGCAGTCGTTCTGCAAGAAAAAGAAGGTATCGTCGGGGCGTTTTCCCCTTACGCGGGAGATGCCGTTCCACCAATAGTCGTGATTGCCGCGGATGAACACCTTTCTCCCCCGAAGTCCGTGAAGCGCGGCGACATCGAACATCCCCTCGTCGAGCTTCATCCCCCACGACGTATCGCCGCCGAGAAGGACAACGTCGTCCTCCCCGACCTTCTCCGTCCAATCGGCTTTGATTTTTTCGAAGTGTCCTTCCCAGCCCTCGCCGAACACGTCCATCGGCTTATTCGACTTACCAGAAAGGTGCAGATCGCTGATCGCCCAAACCTTCATATTCAAATTATACCATGAAGGGGACGGGAATGTCAAGCCGCCGTTCCCCTCTTGACGAAAGGGACTTTATCGGATATAATAGAGCCATGAAACCGCTTACCGAAGTGCAAATTCATGACGGATTCTGGAAAGAGATCCGCACGAAGAACGCAACAATTTCCCTCAAAAACATCTACGAACAATTCAAAGATACCCGTTTTCGCGCCCTCGACTTGGAAAAGACGGATCCCCCTTCGCATATCTTCTACGATTCGGACGTTGCGAAGTGGCTGGAAAGCGCGGCGTACTTTTCCGTCAACTACCCCGACGGGGAGATCGAAAACATCGTCCATGAGACGGTGCAAAAGATCGTATCGCACGCCCTTCCGTGCGGATATTTCAACAGCTACTATCAGGTGTACAAGCCCGATCGGATCTTTCGGGATCGCACCGAGCATGAGCTCTACTGCGCGGGGCATCTCATCGAGGCGGCGGTCGCCCTCGACGAGACGGGGCTCGACCATGCCCTTCTCCCCGCCATGGAAAAATACGCGGACTACATCTACACCCGCTTTTTCGTGCGGAGGGATACGGCGTTCACGACGTGCGGGCACCCCGAGATCGAACTCGCGCTCGTCCGCCTGTATCTTCATACCAAGAAAAGAAAATATCTTCGGCTCGCGAAGTTCTTCCTCGACGAGCGGGGCGTTCGCGCGGAGGAAATTTACAGCGGAAGAGATCGGGAGTACGACCAATCCCACCGTCCCGTTCGCACACAATCAGAGATCGTGGGGCACGCCGTGCGGGCGTTGTATCTCACGATCGCCATGGCGGACGTAGGAAGGATATGTAGAGATGAAGAGCTCTTCTCCGCCGCCCATCGTCTATTCGAGAGCGCGGTGCACACAAAGCTCTATGTTACGGGCGGGACGGGTTCGAATTATGAAGGAGAGCAGTTCACCGAGCCGTACGATCTTCCCAACGAATACGCCTATTCGGAGACCTGTTCCGCCGTCGCACTCGCCCTTCTCTGCGGAAGGCTTGCCGAGAAGAAGAACAACGCCGAATACCATGAAGTATTCGAGCGCGTGCTCTACAACAACCTTCTCGCCGCGCAGTCCCTCGACGGCAGGGCGTTTTTCTACACCAACCCCCTCCAAACGGATCCCGCGCACCTGAAATTTGCGGAATTTCACCGCTTCCCCTATCAGCCCGACGCTGTTCGCTCCGAGCTCTTCAAATGCTCGTGCTGTCCGCCCAACCTCACGCGGTTTTTCGGTTCGCTCGAAAAACACATCTACGGCACCGAGGGCGGGGCATTCCTCGTCAATCAGTATATCTCTTCGGAGGGAAAGGGCGGGGGAATTTCTGTTTCCGTGCGGACGGGGCTTCCCTTTGAAGGGAAAACCCGCATTCTCGCCGAGGGGAAGGGCACCTTGCGCTTTCGCGTTCCCAAGTGGAGCCAAACGCGCACCTGCACGGTGAACGGAAAGGAAGTCGGCTTCCGTCCGCGCGGGGGGTATTTTTCGATCCTTATCGACGGCAAGACGGAGATCGACGTGGATTGGGATCCCCGCCTCCGCTTCGTGTACGCCGACGGGCGCGTGGCGGAAAACAGCGGCAAACGCGCCGTGGAGTTCGGGCCCCTCGTCCTGTGCGCGGAGAGCGCGGACAACCCCTTCCCCCTGCACGGCGTTCGGATACGTTCTTTGCATGCGGCGAAAAAGGAGAGCGGGACTTTCCCGACCGCACAAAATATTCCCTCCTTCTCGGTGGAAGCCGAGCGGTTAAAGACGGGCGCGGGAACTTCCGAAAAGGGCGATTTGTATTCCTACCGCCGCCCGACATGGGAGAAATGCACGCTCGTCCTTGTCCCCTATTTCGCTTGGGCGAACCGCAGAAAAGGGGAGATGCGGGTATGGTTTTTGTGATATGGGGTGCGATTTTCGATAAAATTTTCGCCGCCGCGAATTTTCGCGGCGGCGGTTTTTGTTGCGAATTTCCGCCGATTTCATCAAATGTTTCGGCGGGATCTCGGAAAAAAATCATTCCTCGGGCATGGGCTGTGCGTTCTCGGGGATCGTGACTTTCGTCTTTCCGTAGTTGTAATAGAAGAATTCGGCGTTTTCCGATTGCGACAGAGAGATCTGCACGTAGGCGACTTTGCTTCCCGCAAATTTTACGACGGCACTCTTGATGTGATAGGGCCCCATCGCTTCCATGGGGCTGTACGTCACGACGAGCGTATCCCCCTCATAGACGTAGGCGTGCTTCGTTTCGTCGTATCCGAACGCCTCGAAATGCCCCGAAAGGTCGTAGGAGACCAATTGGCGGTAGGTGAGTTCCCATGCCATCGTATTCTCATCGATCTCGCTCTCGGGCCTTACCCGCGTGTACCAGACGGGGTCCCCTTCCGCTTGCGGCATCGTCCTGTAATCCGTGATCTCCGTTCCGACGACGTGCCCGAGCATTCCGACATGGACTTCCTGCTCTTCCATCGGGAATGTCCTGTCGAACAGGATATCGAAACCGTTCTCCGTTTTCTTGTATCCGAAATTCGTCGTCTGCGTCAACTGTTCGTCGATCATCTTTACCGTACAGCCCGCAAAGCCCTCGTCGGAGAACGCCGCGTCCCACTGCGCCTTCGTCACCTTATCCGAGACGAGCGACGAAAAGTCCGTCTCCGCCGTGAGCAAAAGCCCTGCGTCGACCGCGTCTTTGTCGTTGTTTGTGTTGTTGTCCGTTCCCTGCTCCGTGTTGGCGGAGTCGGGGTTTGTCTCCCCGCAAGCCGCAAAGCATGCGCACATCGTCGCCGCGCAAAGGAGCGCGAAAATTGCCCTCTTTTTCATCCGTTTCCTCCCGTTTTTTTCTATTATAGCCGACGACCCCCCCCCGTTTGTCAAGTGAATTTTTCATTTTTTCTACGATTTTTTTTGGGGAAGAAAAGAGCCACGAGGCATATGGAAAAGGACGCGGCGAAAAACGGGCGATTCGGAATGGGATACGAGGGCGGAAAGTTCCTTCCGTTCCCTCATCGAAAAGAAATCTTTCCGATTGCGGGCAATACCGCTTGACAAGGGGGGATTTGTTTGGTATAATACGGTTACCATGCAGGAATCGCCTAGCGGTATGGCGTCAGCTTCCCAAGCTGATCCCGGCGGGTTCGACTCCCGTTTCCTGCTCCAAGGAAGAAAAAGCTGTGTTCCGTTTCGGAACACAGCTTTTTCTTGTTTTTGATTCGAAAAATTATTTGATCTCCGTGAAATTGGACGAGGAGAAGGTGATGGGGACTTCCTCTTCCGAGCCGCCGCGCTCGACGATGACGACGATCGATTCGTTCGGGCGGACTTTCAAAAGGGCGATCGTGAGCATGTACTGCCTCGTGATCTCCGTCCTTTCCCCGTTCCGCGTGACGGCGACGATGATATCATTCTTTTGCAATTTCCCGCTCGCGGCGGCTCTCGTCTCGACCTCTTGGACCTGCACGCTCTCGCGGATACGGAGCGCGTCGCCCTCCGCCACATTATAGGAATCGGCGGTGGAGACGGTAACCCCGAGCGTCGCGCGGGAGACGATCCCCCCGTTCGCATTCGCGTTGTCGAACACGGCGGCGACGAGGGTGGAAGGGATGGCGTAGCCGAAGGCTTCGACCCCCGTCTCCTCGCTCCTCGCGTTGACGAGCCCGACGAACGCGCCCGTCTCGTCGAAGAGCCCGCCGCCCGAATTGCCGTGATTGACGGCGGCATCCGTTCTGATCTCGAGCATGGAGACTTCGCCCGTGCCGTCCAAGGATTCCATGGTGATGTATTCCGCCTCCATGGAGACGATGCCTTCGGTGGCGGCGATGCCCTCCGCGTTGGGGTTCCCGACGGCAAAGACCCGTTCGCCCATGAGAAGGTGTTCGGAGTCGCCGACTTCCACCTGTTCCACCGCGCTCCTTGCGACGATCTCCTTGTTGGAGAGGGTGCTTCCGCTCACGCGGTCCTCTCCCTTCACTTTCAGAAGGGCAACGTCGTAGTCCATCGAGCCGCCCGCGAACGTCGCCGCGATCGCGCCCGAGGAGCCCGCGCCATAGAGATAGAGCGAGATCTTATCGCTGACGTGCCGTTTGCTCTCGTTGCCGAGGCTCTGCGCGTCGTAGATGACATGATAGTTGGTGACGACGGTCATATCCCCCGTCGACTTGTTCACCGCCCAAATAACGCCCGCACCGCCACTTGCCACTTCCGCCGTCTTGCCGCCCGTGTAGGCGCGGGTGAACGTCGCCGTGATCCGCACGACGGAGCGAAGTGCCTTCTGCACCGCGCCCGCGTTCTGTTTGACGGGAAAATCGTAATCGGAGAGAAATTCGAGATAGCTCCCCGTATATCCCGCTTCCTGCGCTTCCTCATACATGCGGTACGCTTCGCTCGTGACGACGGTCTCCTCCCGTTGGAGAAGGTCCGCCGTGAGGTTCTGCCGAGTCCCCGTCGAACACCCCGTAATGAGAAGTGCCGCGGTGAGAACGAGCGCGATCGCCGCTAAAAACCGTCTTTTCATGTTTGTACTCCCAAATCGTTCCGTATACCATTATATACCCTGAATTGATTTTTTCATAACAATTTTGTGATAATTTGAAAAATTCCCCTCAAAAAATCGGAAAGAGAAAGGGAGAGCGATCCTCTCGCTCTCCCCCCGCGTTCAAAGATCGTCGACATCCTGCACGGGAACATCTCCCGTTTTCGTGACCCCCGTGTAACTTCCGAGCGGGTCGTTCGATTGCATGTCGGCACCCTTTTTCAGCGTTTTCGGCGTTCAGTCGTTTTCCTGTTCGTTGGAACGGCACTTGCCGCCGCACGCCTTATTTTTGGCGTTTTGCGACTTCTTCGCCTTGTTCTCGGTTCCCTTTTTCATAGATTCTCCTTTTTGAAGGGAAGGTGCAGTTCGACTTCCCCCTGCGACGCACCGCAGAGCGGACAGATATTCCACGCCTCTTTCGAGGTGTGCATGTAACCGCACTCCGAGCAGACCCAGATCATCGGGCGATCCGCCGAATAGAGGGAGCCGTCCTCGAACGCCTCGGCGAGGTAGCCGAAGATAATGCGGTGGTTCTTTTCCACCTCGGCGACCTTTTCGAATTTGAGCGCGATTTGCTCAAACCCCTCGTCCCTTGCGACTTTCGCAAATTGGGGATACAGTTCGACCTCTGCCTGTTCGTCGATCGCGGCGAACCGCAAGTTCTCCCCGATCGTCCCCGCGTGGAAGGGGAAGGACGCATCGATCCGGATATCGTCCCTGCTTCCCGCGTACTGTTGGATGAATTCGAAAAAGACCTTCGCGTGGTTCGTCTCGTTCTTTGCGATCGTGCGGACGGTGTCCGCCAAGACTTTGTAGCCCTGCGCCATCGCCGCCTTTGCCGTGAGTTGGTACCGCATGCCCGCCTGACACTCCCCCGCGAATGCTCTCGCGAGATTGGAGATCGTCTGCGTCTCGGTGAAGTTCATGCCTGTTTCCTCCCTTACGCCATCATTTTGCGCGGGAAATTGCATTGTTATTCGGAAATGTAGGCGGAAAATCAAGGAAAAAAGAAAAGAATGTTGGGGGAGAGAGGTGGAGTGCTCGGAAGGCTATCATTATGCCATTCCTTATATTCTCGCTGTCCCCCTTGGGGGAAGTGTCCCGAAGGGACGAAAGGGGTTGGAATGTACAGACTGCTATATAAATACGTCACCCTGAGCCGCCGCTGCCCTTGCGGCGTGTCGAACGGGTCACCTTATTTTTAAGACATAAGTCTAAGGTGATTCCTCGACGACGCTGTCCGACCGTAAAGGGCACGGTCGGACAGCTGCTCGAAATGACGTGATTATACGGTTGCGTACAGTCACACCCCCTCAGTCACGCCAAGGGCGGCGTGACAGCTCCCCCGGCGGGGGAGCCAAGAAGCGGGCGGGCGGAGTACACACCCCGCACCTCATCCTGAACGAAGTGAAGGATCCCGCCCAACTCCATACGTACATGCATGTTGGCAACTGTGAGAGATTTCTCGACTGCGCTCGAAATGAGGTGAGAGGGGTGCGCTCTTTCGGAAGCGAAACCCCCTCAGTCCCCTGCGGGGACAGCTCCCCCAACGGGGGAGCCATGGAGTCGGGGGCGGGAATACAAAAAGTCAATTCAAAGGGATCGTGCCGAAAAAGTAGAAAAAGGCGAGGCCGGGGGCGAGAATGGCGGGAACAAACAGAATCAAAAATTTCATACAGTATCCCCAAAAGAATCCCCAACGGAACGCTTCGTCTTTGTTCATGCGGGCAACGCGCACCGCCTCCCAGCGCATGCCGAAGAGGTATGCGGGGAGGATCCCGAACGCCCATACGCCCGCAAAGACGGCGGCGACGATGGCGAGCCTGTCGTCCCACGGGTCCGAATGGGGAATGAAGAAAATGCAGCAGACAACGCCCGCCGCAAGGATAAGAGATACGGTCAATACTGCGAACTTTTCTTTAAGACTCGCCTTCATCGGGATCTTCGTCCTTGTCCTTCTCTTTCTTGTCGCCTTCGCCTTTGTCTTTATCGGCTTTATCGACTTTATCGCCCTTGTCGGGCTTGATCGCTATGCCGTTCTTTTCGACTTTGTCGAGCGGGGTCTCGGAGATAAAGATCGCCTTGCCGACGGTGGATGAAAGTTCGGAGAGGAATTCGCCCGAATCCTCGGGGGTGCCCTCCACGGTGATCACGTCGCCCGCAAGGAGCACGGTGCCGCCGTTCGCGCGGATCTTTTTATCCCCTCTGGTGATCTCGGTGACGATCGCGGAGAAGGGCCACAAAATATCGCGGATCGCTCTGCCCGCCGCCCTCTGAACGCTGAGTTTCGCGGTGACCTTCACCGCCTCGGAAGCCCGCTCTTCGAGCATGTCGTCGAGCAATTTTTCGTACAGTGCCTCGGTGTGAAGCACGTCGCCGACGATATACGCCACCGCCGAACTGAGCACGGCGGGGAGCAGGAAGGAAAAACTCCAAGTGAGTTCGAGCGTCATGATGATGCCCGTAACGGGTGCCTTCACGACGGTGGTGAACATCGTCGTCATGCCGAGGACGACGAGCCCGTCCGCGAACATCGGGTCCATTCCCGTCTTGATGAAGAGTTCCGCCATGAGTTTCCCCACCCCCGCGCCGACCGCCATCATAGGCACCGACGCACAGCAGGGAAGTTCCGCGCCGACGTTGAGCGCGGTCGCCATGAATTTGAAGGCGACCACGACGAGCACCGCCGCCCACAGCGGGGCACCGAACAGTTCCACGCCCCCGCCCGAAGAGGAGATCGCGCGGATGAACGTCGCGCCGCCGCCGATCGATTCCGCCGCGATGAGCCCGAACGCCCCCGCCACGGCGAACACGATCGCATATTTTCCGACCCCATGCCACGGTTTTATCCTGCGGAGGAGCTTTCTGCACAAAAAGACGAGATGATAGAATGCAACGCCGACGAGGGAGACGACGAGCGCGGCGGCGAGGGCAAAGAGACAAAAGAAGAGCCCGGGGTCGTCAAAGAGAGCGAAGCCGCCGAGGAAGGGTCCGATCTCGATGTGCATCGCGGGGAGAAGGAGATTGCGCACGAGGACGGCGAACACCACCGAAGTGAACGAGCAGACGAAAACTTCGGGCGTAAAGCGTTTGTGCGCCTCTTCATAGGCGAAGATGATGCCCGTCAAAGGGGCGTTCATGGCGACGGCGAGCCCCGCGCACGCGCCGCCCGTCACCTGATATCGCCGCACGACGGGATCCCGCCGCGTTATTTCGCTCGCGCCGTAGCCGCACATGCCGCCGATGAACACGCCGGGGCCTTCCACGCCCGCCGAGAGCCCCGCAAAGAGCAAAAAGAGGCTGGAAGCGAACATCCCCGTGAGTTCCCTGTACCAACGGAAGTGCATGAGCCCGCGCGAAGCCCCTTCGGCTTGGGCGAACCCGCTCCCGCGGACGGCGGGAAGGAAGCGCAATACCCCTCCGATCACGATCGAGCCCAAAAAGAGGGCGAGGAACAGGAGAGGGATAAAGGCGGGATTGTCGCGGAAGAACCCGAAATATCCGCGGGCGAACTGTTCGGTCATTTCGGCGACGATCGTATAGAGCGAGACGACGAGCCCCGCGAACGTCCCCGTGATCGCGCCCACCGCGACGATCTGGATGCCGTAGCGTTGCGCCTTGTTTGTGATGACTTGGATCTTCTTCATTTCAGTTTTCGAATTGGGCGGCGTAGAGCTCTGCATAGAACCCGCCGCGGGAGAGAAGTTCTTGATGGGTGCCCTGTTCCACGATATGCCCCGCCCTCATCACGAGGATGAGATCGGCGGTACGGATCGTAGAGAGGCGGTGTGCGACGACGAAGCACGTCCTTCCCCGCATGAGGTCGGTGAAAGCGTCCTGCACGAGAAGTTCGGTGCGGGTATCGATGGAGCTCGTCGCCTCGTCCAAAATGAGCATGGGCGGGCGGTGGAGCATCACCCGCGCGATGCAGAGAAGTTGCCGTTGCCCTTCGGAGAGGGAGCCGTCGTTCCCGATGACGGTATCGTACCCTTGGGGAAGGCGGGTGATGAACCCGTGCGCGTGCGCCGCCTTTGCCGCCGCGATCATCTCCTCTTCCGAGCTTTCGGGTGCCCCGAACAGGAGATTTTCCCGCACCGTCCCCTCTTTGAGCCAAGTATCTTGCAGCACCATGCCGTAGTTTTCGCGCAGGGAATGCCGCGTGACGGTGCGGATATCCTTCCCGTCCACCGTGACCTTTCCGTCCGATACGTCGTAAAAGCGCATCAGAAGGTTGATGAGGGTGGTCTTTCCGCAGCCCGTCGGCCCCACGATGGCGACGCGCTTCCCCGCCGCCGCCTCCAAGGAAAGCCCCTCGATGAGCGGACGATCGGGATCGTAGGAGAAAAACACATTTTGCAGTTCCACCTTCCCCTCCGCCTCGCCGAGGTCGGAACAAAGTTCGTCGGAAGGCTCCTCTTCCTCTTCACAGAGGGCGAACATCCGCGCCGCGCAGGCGAGGGCGTTCTGGAACTCGGCGGCGACTTCGGAGATCTCGTTGAAGGGCTTGGTGTACTCGGTGGAATAGGCGAGGAAGGACGTGAGGTCCCCCACCGTAAACACCGCCGCCGTGCCCGCCGTCGCGATGGCGAGCAGTGCCCCCGCAAAGGCGACCGCCGCGTACACCGTCGCGTTGATGAAGCGGGTGACGGGATTGGTCGTCGAGGAGAAGAACACGGCGCGGAGGGAAGCGGCACGCAGTTTTTCGTTGCCCTCTTCAAAGAGTTCGGCGTTCGCTCTCTCCCGCCCGTACGCCTTCACCACCTTCAAATTGGCGACCGTCTCGTCGACAAACGCCGTCTGTTCGGCGCGGGCGACCGCCTGCTTTTGGAACATCTTGTAGGTGCGCGAGGCGATGAGCTTCGCCACAAACAGCGAAAGCGGGGTCAGCACGACGACGACAAGGGCGATCTCCCACCGCATGACGAACATGATAATGAGCACGCCGACGATGGTCGCAAGCCCCGTATACAGTTGGGTGAAGCCCAATAAAAGCCCGTCCGAGAACTGCTCCGCATCGGACAAGATGACGGAAGAGACTTCGCCGAACGCGCGGCCGTCGAGATATTTCAAGGGCAACTTCCCGAGTTTCTTGAAGCACTTCTCCCGCATATCCGCGAGGACATGGAACGCCACATGGTTGTTGACCGCGGAGAGGGCGAATTCCGTCCCCGAAGCGACGGCGACGAGCAGCCCGATCATGAGGAATATCTTCGAAAGTCCCCCGAAATCGACGTTGCCCGCGCCCACGATCTTATCGACCGCCCGCCCCACGCAGTAGGGGATCATCAGCTGCGCCGCGACCGTCACCGTCGCGAGAAACACCGCGAGCACGACGAGGGGGGTGTACGGCGCGAGCATGTGAAGGATCTTTTTCATCGTCCCGCTCTTCATGCGTTCTCCCTCCTCTGCGAAGCGTCGATCTCGCGGTAGAGCGGGCACGTTTTCAGGAGCTCTTCATGCGTCCCCTTCCCCGCGATCCTGCCCTCGTCGAGCACGATGATCTCGTCGGCATGCCGCACCGAAGAGGTGCGTTGGGAGACGAGAAAGACGGTGCACCCGACGGTGCGGAGCGCGGCGCGGAGCCTCGCGTCCGTCGCGTAGTCGAGGGCGGAAGAGCTGTCGTCGAGAATGAGCACGCGGGGATCTCTTACGAGGGCGCGGGCGATGGTGAGGCGTTGCCGCTGTCCGCCCGAAAGGTTGCGCCCTTCCTGCGCGATCTCGCCGTCCAAGCCCCCCTTCGCTTCGAGCACGTCCTCCGCCTGCGCGAGGCGGACGGCACGGAGAAGCTGTTCGTCGTCTGCATCCTCCTTCCCCCACAAAAGGTTGGAACGGATGGTCCCCTTGAAGAGGACGGCGTGTTGGGGGACGACGGCGATCTTTTCACGGAGGAGTTTCGCCGATTCGCCGTTGACGTTTTTCCCCTCCACCGTCACCTTGCCATCTCTTACCGCATAGAAGCGGGGAATGAGATTGACGAGGGTGGTCTTTCCCGAGCCCGTCCCGCCGAGGATGCCGACGGTCGTGCCCGCTTTCGCCGCAAAATCGATGTTTTCGAGCGCGGGGGCACCCCCGTTTTCGTAGGTGAAGGTGACGTTTTCGAAGCGCACCGCGTCCGCGTTCTCCTTTTCTCCTTCCGAAATGAGGCGGTCGGGCTCGTCGGGAAGGGCGAGCACGCTTTCGATCCGCTTTTCGGACGAGATCGCCTTGCTCACCGTGAACACGAGTTTGGCGAGCTTGACGAGTTCAACGAGGATGATGGAGATGTAGCTGTATAAGGCGATCACATCGCCCTGTTCGAGCGCACCCGCCTGCACCCGCATCGCCCCCACCCAAAGAAGCAGAATGACGGCGAGATCGACAAGGGCGTACGTCAAGGGGTTCATCACCGCCGTCACGATGCCCGCCTTCCCTTGGGCGCGTTTGAGGGAAGTATCGCGGGAGCGGAAGAGTTCTTCCTCTTCCCCCTCGCGGCAGAACGCCCGAATGACCCGTGCGCCCTGCAAGTTCTCGCGGACGGAGAGTTGCACGCCGTCCACCTTCTCCTGCACCTTCTTGTAGAGGGGGACGCTCGCGAGCATGATGATAACGATCGCCGCACCGAGAATGGGAATGAGCCCCACAAGGACGAGCGCGGCGCGAACGTCCACAAAAAAAGCCATGCCCGCCGCCCCGAACACGATGAGCGGGGAGCGGAGCACGATGCGCAAAAACATATTCACGCCCGATTGCACCTGCACGGCATCGCTCGTCATGCGGGTGATCATGGCGGAAGTTCCGAGTTTATCGAGATCGGTATAGGAGAGGGATTGCAGTTTCCCGTAAAGCCTTCGTTTGAGTTCGGCGGAAACGCCCACCGCCGCCCTCGCCGCAAAGAACTGCGCCGTGAGGGCAAAGGCAAGCCCCGCCGCCCCGAACGCGACGAGGATAAGGCACCCCTTCAAGACGTACATCTTGTCCGCCCCCGCGATGCCGACGTTGACGATCTCGGCGACGACGAGGGGAACGACGAGTTCCATGCACGCTTCGAGGAACTTAAAAAGAGGGGCGAGGACCGCTTCTTTTTTATAGGGTCTGAGGGAAGAAAACAGCTGTTTCAAACGAATACCTTTGTTCTCACATCACAAAGAGGATGGCATAATAGGCGAGAAAACTTACGAGCATCGCCGCTCCCGCCCCGCGTTTTAGTTTGTGCTTCCCCGCGAGGGCGCAGACGGCAAGAAGGAGTGCCGCCGCAAGGGCGACGAGCGCGTCGACGAGGTTGGTCTCGAACGAGAAGGCGAGAGGACAAATGAGGGAAGCGACCCCCGCCACGAGCAGGATGTTGAAGATGTTGCTGCCGAGGATATTCCCGACGGCGATGTCCGTCTCCCCCTTTCTCGCCGCCACGACGGACGTGACGAGTTCGGGAAGAGAGGTGCCGAGGGCGACGACGGTGAGCCCGATGATCCGCTCGGTGACCCCCATCGCCTCGGCGATCTTCTTTGCCCCCTCCACGAGGGCATAGCCGCCGCCCGCCACCATTACAAGCCCCAAGACGGTGAAGAGGATATCGATCCCCATCTTCTTCGGCTTCTTCTCCTCTTCGGGGGAAGAGGGCTTGTCCTTCGGATTTTTCTCGCGAAGCGCGTCGCGGAAGAGGAAGAACATGTAAAGAACAAAGATCGCGAGGAAGATGAGCCCGTCCCACCATTGGAGCGCATCCCCCCAAAGCCCGAGCAGGATGATGAGCACCGAACAGACGAGAAGGACGGGGATGTCCAGCCGAATGGAGTTCTTGTGCACGGGGAGAGGGCGAACGAGCGCGGAGACCCCCAAGATCAATAGGATATTTGCGATGTTGCTCCCGAGGACGTTGCCCACCGAGAGGTCGGTAAAGCCGCGGATCGCGGAGGCGACGGAGACGGCGAGCTCGGGGGCACTCGTCCCGAACGCGACCACCGTCAACCCGATGACGAGCGGGGAAATGCCGCACTTCTTCGCGACCCCCGCCGCGCCGTCTACAAAGAAGTCCGCGCCCTTTACGAGGAGCGCGAGCCCCGCAACGACCAAAAAGATCCAGAGAAAGATCATGGGATCCATACCCGAATACCGCCCGTAAAATTTCAGGAGGTCTTGTCATTCCGAAGAACCGCCGCGACACGCCCTTTCCGGGGCGGGGTATGTTGCCGCGAGCGCGGGGACTACTCCCCTCCGCAAGCAAGAATACCATGCGGCAAAAAAAATGTCAAGCGAACGCGCGGGAAAAATAAGTCGCGCGGGCGGGAGAATTTCAGCCCAAAATTCCCTCGAGAAGGATCTTCACACCCAAAAAAATCAGGATAACGCCGCCCAAGAGTTCCGCCTTATCCGAGAATTTGTTGCCCACTTTCCGCCCGAGCCCGACGGCGGGAAGGGACAAAACGAAGGTGACGATCCCGATCACGGTACAGCAAAGAAGGGCGGACACGGGGAGCCCGCCTTCCGTTTCGACGGCGAGGAAGGTGACCCCGACGGCGAACGCGTCGATAGACGTTGCCACCGCCTGTGCAAGCAATTTTCCCGCCCCCGTCTCGTGTTTTTTGGGAATGGGGTCGAAAAATTCGGCGTGCTTGTTCTCCTCGATGCCGTCAAAGACCATCTTCCCGCCGATAAAAAAGAGGAGGGCGAAGGAAAGATAGGGCGCGATCTGTTCGATGAGTTCCGCAAGGGCGTATCCGAGCCCGTATCCGAGAAGGGGCATCCCGAATTGGAAGAACGCGAAAGCCCCCGCGATGCAGAGCATTTTTCCCGCTCGCATGCGCGGCTCGATCATGCCGTCCGTAAGCGAGACGGCAACGGCATCCATCGCGAGCGCGACGCCGATCAGAAAGATCTCCCAAATTCCCATAGCTCCTCTTCCCAAGGGGAGAAAAAAAGACCTACGCACGGAAAATTCCGAGCATAAGTCTTGCCGTTTCATGCGCCGCCCGCGAGAATCGCAGTATGTGGACGACGCAGCCCGCATGGGCCGACTACTCCCCTATGTCGCCTGTATTGTATCACGCCTCGCCGCGTTCGTCAAGCGAAAGCACGCGAAGAATGGATTTTGCCCTCTTTGCGGGGACGGGGGAAGTTTGCGCCGTGCACCGTTCGAGGCGAGTAACCTTCCCCTCCGCGCTCCCATTTCCATACGGGACGAGCACCTTTTCCCCGACCTTCACGGGCACGGGGGAAAGATACCACCCCGCCGCCTCGCCGTCCACCTTTACGAAGGTGAGAAGTTCCCCGTCGAAGAGGACCCCGCCGCTCATCGAATGGATCATACTTGCTCCTTAAAAGAGAGGCGCGAAGATCTTGGCGATCTCGCACACGAACCGCCATACGACGTTCTTCTTCGCGTCCTCGGGGGTGAGAAGGCGGGAGGAAGAAAAGCTCTCTTCCATGTCCGCTTTCAGCCCCTCGATCGCCTTCGTCTTTACCATGAACACGCCGTCCTCGAAATGGAAGAGGAAGGAGCGGTAATCGAGGTTGACGGTTCCCACCACCGCCGCTTCGTCGTCGGCGACAAAGCTCTTTGCGTGCACGAACCCCGGGATGTACTCGTAGATCTTCACCCCCGCGTCGATGAGCGCGGAATAGTTGGAGCGGGTGAGCGCGAACGCGATCTTCTTGTCGGGGATATGGGGGGTGAGGATGCGGACATCCACGCCCCGTTTCGCCGCCAAAGCAAGGGCTTCGCGCATGCGGTAGTCGATGATGAGGTAGGGCGTGGAGATCCAAACGTACCGCTTCGCCGTATTGAGGATGTTGATATACAGGTCCTCGCCGAGGTGCTTTCCGTACAGCGGGAAGGGCCCGTCCCCGTACGGCTGCACATAGCCCTCCTCTTCGGTTGCCTTCTCTCCTTCGGAAGGATCGGAAGGGGTTTCCGCAATCTCGGAAGGTTCGGAAGCGTTGGTTTCTGCCTCGGAATTTTCCGCCCCCGCTTGCGTATTTTGGGGGATTTCCTCTTCGGGGATATATTTGGAATAGTCCTCGGTGCGGCGGGTCTGCAAGTCGTACAGCCTTAGGAAAAGAAGGGTCAGACTGCGCACGCCCGCCCCTTCGAGACGGACGGCGGAATCCTTCCAATAGCCGAAGGGCTGTTCGAAGTTGGCGTATTCGTCGGCGAGGTTGATGCCGCCCGTATAGGCGACTTTCCCGTCGATGACGGCGATCTTTCTATGGTCGCGGTTGTTGTGAAGGTTGGTGACGACGGGCACGAAGGGGTTGAACTTCACGCACGCGATGCCCCGCTTTTGAAGTTCCTTATGATAGCGGAAATGCACGCGGCTCATACTACCCACGTCGTCGTACATCATCCGCACTTCCACCCCCGCCTGCACTTTGCGTTCGAGAACGTCGAGAAGGGAAGAAAGAAGTTTTCCTTTGGCGAGGACGAACGTCTCGATGAAGATGAACTTCTCCGCCTTTTCGAGGTCGGAAAGCAGCCTTTCGAGGAACGCTTCCCCCGTGGGGATATATTCGGTCGCCGTTCTTCCCATGAGGAGCGCGGCGGGGTTTTCGGCGCAGAGGGCTTCGCTCACCGAGGCCCAGCTCCCAAGCCGCTCTTCCGTCTCTTCCTTGGAAAAGACCCGCTTCCCATAGTGTACGGAGCGATCGTGAAGGTCTTTATACAGGTTGCGCATCCGCCTTCTCGGGCGGCGGGAAGAGAAAGTGATGTAGATCGCCACGCCGAATACGTTCAAGGCGACGATGCAGAGGATCCACGGGATCTTGGTTTCGGGCACCATATCGCGATTGGCGGCATGAAGGACGGTGATGACGACGATGACCCACGAAAGAGCGGTGAGCCCGATCGCGAGATATTCCCCCACCGTCGGGAAATGATAATCGATCGCGAGATACGCCACCGTGATCACTCCCGCCACAAGCACAAAGTTGAGGATGAACAGGAGAACGATGCTGATCCCGACAAACGAGAACCGACTGAATATCTTTTTAAGGATGCGTTTCACAAGGGATAGGGTAGCACTTTCTCCGCCTTTTGTCAAGACTTTCCCGCGCCCTTTTGTCCCGCTTCGGTTTGCTCTCTTCCGCCCCCTTGGCTCCCCCTGTGGGGGAGCTGTCACGCCGCCCCTTCGCCCCCCGTCCCTCGGCTCCCCCTTTGGGGGAGCCGGCACGCCCCGCCCTTGGGGCGTGACTGAGGGGGTGTGAGCACTCCAACCCCTTTTGTCCCTGCGGGACACTTTCCCCAGAGGGGACAGCGAGGGAAAAGAGGAATGACGTTATTTTATAGCGGTTGGTGTACGCTATTCTCACCTCATTTCGAGCGCAGTCGAGAAATCTCGCACTCTCCCAACATACATATACGTCCATACCCCCACCTCATTTCGAGCGCAGTCGAGAAATCTCGCACGGCTCCCAACATACATGTACGTATGGAGTTGGGAGAGATCCTTCGACTCCGCTACTTCGCCTTGCGGCTCGTGCGCCCTTCGGTCGGACAGGATGAGGTGCGGGGCGCGTACTCTTCCGCTCGCCCCCGAAAACGCCCCGAAATTGTTGTACAAAATTCCAACGAGGGCAACTTTGAGGGTCAAAACGGGTCGTTTTTTGATGAAAAATTCCCCTTTTCGGATAGAAAAATTTTCGCAATTTCGCATTTTCAATCCATTGAAATTTGTGAATTATCACGATTTTCTGAAAATTTGTAAATTTGTTGCACAAAATTTATTAAATTAGTGCAAATAATGAAAGGTTTTATTAGTGAACTTCTTTTTTTGTATAAAAATTTTTCCAACAAATTTTCAAAAAACACTTGCAAAATCATAGAATCTATGATAATATCTTACATGAGAAAAAGTATGGAGGTTTCTACCATGATGAAGCGGGAACGCATCGAAGAGATTGCCGAGCTTCTCGATAAACGCGGCAAGCTCTCTTTGGAACAACTTGACGATTTCTTCCCCAATGTTTCGCAGATGACGCTGAGGCGCGACCTCTTTCAACTTGAACAGCAGGGAAGGATCATCCGCGTGCGGGGCGGGGCGATGTCTGTAAAGGAAGTGCAGAAGGTCTCCGGCGAACCGTACGCAAAGAAGACGGCGATCCATACCGACGAGAAGATCAAAATCGCACAGAAAGCCGCAAGTCTCATCGAGGAGAATTGCTCCCTCTTCATGGACGGCGGCACGACGGCGATGTACCTCGCCAAAGAAATTCCCGACCTTACCATTCACGTCTTTACCAACGGGCTTGCGGTCGCGATCGAACTCGCCCAAAAGAAGAACCTCAACGTGACGGTGCTCGGCGGTCAGGTGCTCAAAGAGAACCTTTCCACCGCTTCCCCCGTCGCCAAGAGCTATTTCGACAATACGAATTTCGAGCTCGCGATCATCTCCGCCTCGGCGTTCACGCCCGAGAACGGTTTCTCGTGCGGTTCGCAGATCGAAGCCGACCTCTTGAAGATGACCCGTCAGAAGGCGAAGTCGCTGTATATGATGCTCGATAGTTCCAAGATCGGCAAGATCATGCCCTACACCTTCGCGCGGCTCGACGATATCGACGTGCTCATCACGGACGACAATTTCCCCGAGGATATGAAGGAACTCTTCGCCCAGAGAAATATCGTCGTCATGTAACGGATCCCCATAAACTCCCGCCCTTTGCGGGAGTTTTTTTGTTTTTCGGAGGAGGAAGGGAACCGCGGGCCGCGCTTGCTTCCCCCGTTGGGAACGTGCCCGTTTACGCCCTCCCCTTGCTTCCCCGTTCGGAACATGCCCGTTTACGCCCCCCTTGCTTCCCCGCTCGGAACGTGCCCGTTTATGCCCCCCTTGCTTCCCCCTTTGGGGGAAGTGTCCCGAAGGGACGAAAGGGGTTGAATGTACGGA
>CANPWF010000010.1 GCA_947581885.1 uncultured Clostridia bacterium | reverse complement strand
CGCTTCCGTCGAGCGTCCTGCCTTAGGCGTTATCGTGGTTGACCCGAGGGGCATAAATAAGTATACCGTGACCAATGAAATGGCTTCAAGGCTCCGTGCATCTTACTATATGCTAGGTGCGCTGCTCGGCAGATATGGCCATGCGGAGATCGCTCAGCCCGGCGGCTGCGCCATAGGGGCAAGGCCCATAAACCTTCACCTCAAGGGCTTTGAAGCTCTGGGCGCAGAGATAAGCACAGGCGACGACTACGTAGAAGCCGTATCCGGCCCCCAGGGACTTATCGGCGACACGGTATACCTGGACTTTCCCAGCGTAGGCGCAACGGAAAACATAATGTTGGCGGCGGTGTTGATCAAAGGCAAGACATCGATATGCAACGCCGCAAAAGAACCCGAGATCGTTTGCCTTCAAGACATGCTTGTGAAAATGGGCGCCAAAATATGCGGCGCAGGCACGGCAACGATAGAGATCGAGGGCGTGAAAAAGTATGTCGCCGTCGACGGGGGGATGTTCGAAAATCCCCGCTACTGCCTGTACCGTTCGGAATACACCGCCGTCCTTGCCAACCGCGCAAGCGAAGAGCCGACAGAGGTCGTTACAATCGCGGGGAAGTGCTGCGAGAGCGGGGACATTCTCGTTGCAAACGCAAACCTGCCCCGCGCCAAACGGGGAGACATCCTCGCCATTCTCACGACAGGGGCGTACAACTATTCGATGGCGAGCAACTACAACCGCAATTTCATCCCGCCCGTCGTGCTCGTAAAGGACGGGAAGGCGGAGTATATCGTGAAGCCGCAGACCTATGAGGACCTTGTGCGAAACGACGTTCTTCCCGCAAGATTACAGGGAAAAACCACAAAATAGGGGATATTCGGAAGGAATTTCCGCAAAATCTATGATTTTCTCTTGCCTTTCCGCCCGATTGGGTTTATAATATTTTTGTATGGTAGCGAATTATATCATCGCGCTTCTCGCAAGTTTTTTGGCCGTAACGGTGGTGCTCACGCTCCACGAGTTTGCGCATGCCTTCGTTGCGGTGAAGTGCGGCGATCCTACCCCGAAATGGTACGGCAGGCTCTCGTTGAACCCGCTCCGCCACTTCGATCCGATCGGACTCGTCTGTTTTACCTTGGTGCATTTCGGCTGGGCGAAACCCGTCCCGATCAATCCGAACAACTTCAAAAAATACCGTACGGGACTCGCGCTCACGGCGTGTGCGGGGGTGGCGATGAACTACCTCTTCGCCTTCCTCATCTACCCGATCGCCCGCGTCGTCGCAGTGTATATGCCCAATATCCCGTTCCTGTTTTCCCTTTTGAACGGGTTTACTTGGTACTTGTTCACGTACAGCCTCTCGTTTTGCGTGTTCAATCTTCTGCCGCTGTACCCGCTCGACGGGTTCCGCCTCGTGGACGCGCTCAACAAGAAAAGGGGACCTGTATACCGTTTCCTTCGGAACTACGGGCAGTGGATCTTATTGGGGCTCATCGCGGAAAGTTTTTTGTGCAGTGTGCTTTCCGCCAATTTCGGGCTTGCGATCATCGAACGGTTTGACGTTTTGGGGTATTTCATGACGTTTGCAACGGACATTTTCGGCTATCCGATCACCGCGCTTTGGGGGTTGATTCCATGGTAGACCGCGAAAAATTCGAATCGGTCGTCGACTATACGACGGTCTTATCCAATTTCGAAGGCCCGCTCGACCTTCTTTTATGCCTTATCACGAGGGCGGAGATCGACGTGAAGGATATCTTCGTCTCCGATGTCACCGATCAGTTCCTCGACTATATGAAGGGACTGCCCTATCTCGATGTGGAGAAGGTCACCGAATACCTCGCGATCGCGGCGCAAATTCTGAGGATCAAAGCTGCCGCCCTCGTCCCCAATCTCGAAGAGGCGGAGGAGATCCCCGAAGAGGACGACGAACGCACCAAACTTATCCGCGCGATCGAGGATTACCGCCTCATCAAAGAGGAGATCTCCAAGCTCAAAGAGCTCGAAACGGTGGGCTACTATTTTAAGGAACCCGATAAGAGCGTGGGGGAAACAAAGACGATATTCACCCTCGACGGGGTGACGGCGGACGGGCTCATCGAGGCGTTCACTCGCCTGATGCGGACGCGCGAACGGGCATTTGCCGCCATGGAAGCCCGCGAGATCCCGCGCGACGAGTACACCGTCGAGCAGAAGATCACCGCCATTTTGGAGGCGTGCAGGGAAGAGGCGGTAAGTTTCGAATCGCTCTTCTCCCAAGACAGTTCCAAATCCGAGATCATCACGACTTTTCAGGCCCTCCTCGAACTTCTGAAACATCAGTTCGTGTTCGTACAGCAATTCGCCGAATTCGGCGAGATCACCATCACCAGAAATCCCGAGGGGAAGGAGGAATCCATTGGACAACTTGACGAATATGATTGAGGCGATCCTGTTCGCCTCGGGAAAGAGCGTTCCCCTTGCGGACATCGCCGAAAAACTCAACGCGACTTCAGGGGAAATTTTGGACGCACTCAAAGAGCTCTCTTCACGGTATGGGGAAGAGGGCGGGCTTCGGCTTCTCGAATTCAACGGGAAAGCCCAACTCGCTTCCAATCCCATCTATAAAGAGCAGGTCGCCGCGGTGCTCAATCCCATCCGCGAGAAGGAACTCACCCGCACGGTGTTGGAGACAGCCGCGATCATCGCCTACAAACAGCCCATCACCCGCACCGAGATCGAGCTCATCCGCGGTTCCAACAGCGATTATGCCGTCAACGCGCTCATCACCTTAAAACTCATCGAGCCGTGCGGCAGGAAGGAAGCGGTCGGCCGCCCCGTTCTTTTTGCGACGACGGACGAATTTTTGAAGCGGTTCAAGCTCAGGTCTTTGGAGGACCTTCCCGATTACGACAAGCTGATGGCGGCGATCGCGCGGGAGAACGAGGACGAGCGGGACAGCTATCTCTATGCCCGCAGCGACGAACGTCCCGAAGAGGAACGCGCCGAGGACGTGGGCGCGGAGAGGCCTTCTCCCAAGCGCAAAGAGGAGGAAGAGGTCACCGAGGACGGCTATGCGATCCCCGATTTCCTCCGCGGCATCGACGGGAGCGATATCGTAAAGATCTCGTAGGTTTTTTTCCGAATAATTTCAAACCGTTCGCCCATATTAGCTGTATGGGCGGACTTTTTGTGTACGCAACTTTTTTCCTCGCTCTCCTATTTTTGTTCCCCATCTTTTTGTATGTGGACAGCTTTGTGGACGTGGGGGAAAACCGAGCGTGGTTCAGCGTGCGATTTTACAGAAAGTTCAAGCTCATCGGAGGGTACGGCGAACTCGATAAAGAGGGGATCCTAATTCATGTTTCAAAGAAGAAGGCGTTCTTTCTTCCCTATCGGGAAATTGCGGATACGAGGAAGAAGTTCGAGATCGCCAAGGGATTTCAGCTCTATACTTTCCGCCAGACGGTGGAAACGGGGGGAGCCGAACAGCCATACGCCCTGCTTTTGGCGGCGTTCGCGCTCGCGGTATCGGGGGCGGCGTTTTCGGTATTGCAACGGGATAAACCCTTCCTCACCCTCAAAAACAACACCCTTTTGGGTGCAAAACCCTGTTTGAAGCTGACGACGCGCTCGGTTTTCGTGTTCAACGGACTGACGCTCGCCGTCGCGATATCGAAGAAAATTTTGGAGGCATTTTTGCAATGGATACAAAGAAGATCGATAAGGTCCTCGAAAAGACAACGGAGCAGTTGACGAGCCTCGTCGACGTGAACACCGTGATCGGCAAGCCCCTCATATCGGCGAGCGGCGCGGAGATCATTCCCTTCACCAAAGTGACGGTAGGATATCTCTCCGGCGGTGGGGAATACGGCGAAGTCAAGGCGGTGAAGGAGGACGAAAATTTTCCGTTCGCAGGCGGTTCGGGCACCGTCATCAACATCAAGCCCGCGGGATTTCTCATCGACGACGGGGTGGAATGTCGCGTCGTCCGCATCACCGACGACCCCCTCGACGGGCTCATCGAGAAGGCAAGCGAACTCATCGGGAAGATGACGACAAAGGATGAAACGTAACTTTCTCGCCGTTTTCGCGCTGCTTGTCGCGCTGATTGCCGTTCTCCCGAAGGGAGAAATCTCCCATGCCGCGGAAAGTGCCAAGGCGGAGTGCGTGCTCGAAGTCTCTTCCCGCCGCGTCCTGCACGAGGAGAACGCGGAAACAAACCTTCCCATGGCGAGCACGACGAAGGTGCTCACCGCCATTCTCATCATCGACTCATGCAATTTGGACGAAGAAGTTGCCGTACCGAAGGAAGCGGAGGGGACGGAGGGTTCGAGCGTGTACCTCCGCGCGGGGGACGTTCTCACCGTTCGGGATCTTTTGTACGGGCTGATGCTCCGCTCGGGGAACGATTGCGCCGTCACGCTCGCCCTATATCACAGCGGAAGTATCGAGGCGTTCGCCCACGCGATGAATAAAAAGGCGGCTGCGCTCGGTGTGATACACAGCAAATTCGTCAATCCGCACGGGCTTCCCGACAAACGGCACTATACGACGGCACGTGACCTCGCGCTCATCTCCGCCTATGCGATGGAGAACGAGACCTTCCGCGAAATCGTCTCATGCAAATTTTACGCGCCGCGCGGATGGCAGAACAAGAATCGGATGCTGTACGAATACGACGGGGCGATCGGGGTAAAGACGGGCTTCACGCTCGCGGCGGGGCGGTGCCTTGTGACGTGCGCCGAAAGGGGCGGAATGACGATCGTCACTGTCGTTCTCTCCTGTCCCGACATGTACGGAAGGACGAAGGAACTTCTCGACAACGCGTTTCAAAATTATTCCATGGTAAAACTGTGCGAGAGGGGGAAGCCTGTCGAGGGGATGGTCGCGCTCTCGGATTTTTCCTATCCTTTGACGGAGGAAGAAGAAGGGAAGATCGTCATTCAAATCGAACGATTGGGGGAAAGTGGGTCCGAGGAAGAAGAAATTGCGGGACGGATGCGTATATTTTTGGAAAAGGACTTGATTTTTTCACAAAATTTGGTTATGATAGAGCCGTAAGGAGGTGCGGGCGGTGCCCGCGATACGGCTATGAGGATCAATAAATTTCTTGCCGAGCTCGGGATCGCGTCGCGCCGCGGTGCCGATGCGATCGTTGCAGAGGGGCGCGTCACCATCAACGGCAAAGTAGCTGCGGCGGGGGACGACGTGACCGATGCCGACGACGTAAAGCTCGACGGCAAACAGCTCTCCCATAAGATCAAGTTCGAATATTACCTTCTCAACAAGCCGAAGGGGTGCGTCTGCACGGTGAAGGACGACAAAGGAAGAAAGACGGTGCTCGACTTCCTGCCCGAATCGGCGGGGCGCGTGTTCCCGGTCGGGAGGCTCGATTACGACACGGAGGGGCTGCTCCTTCTCACCAACGACGGCGACCTCTCCTTCCGCCTCACCGCACCGCAAAACGAGATCCCCAAGACCTATCTCGTGCGGGTGGAGGGTTCCGTTTCCCCCGAACAACTCAACCGCCTGAGAACGGGCGTGGAGATCGCCCCGAACGTCGTCACCAAGAAGTGCCGCGTCAACGTGGTGGAGACGAACAAGAGCTTTACCAAGCTCCACGTCGTGCTCACCGAGGGAAAGAACCGCGAGATCCGCCGTATGTTCGAAGTGGTGGGGAAGAAGATCGCCTTCTTGAAGCGCATCCGAATCGGGGAGCTGACGCTCTCGGGGCTCGATCGCGGACAAGTGCGCCGCTTAACGCCCGAGGAAGTGTATTACCTTCAAAATCTATAAAGAAAGCGGCCGCACGATCGCGACCGTTTTCTGTATGTTTGAACCCTTAAAAACTTCTCAGTAGCCCCACGACTTTGCCGAGGATCATGATGCTCTCCTGATTTTCGGGGATGATATCTTCCAAAGCGGGGTTTTCGGGGTGCAGGACGATCTTCCCGTCCCTGCGGAAAAAGCGTTTCACCGTCGCGCCGTCGTTGATGCCGTCGTCGAACATCGCCACGACGATATCGCCGTTCTCCGCCGTCTCCTGCCTGCGGACGACGATCTTATCGCCGTTGAAAATCCCCGCTTCGATCATGGAATCCCCATGGACGTTGAGAAGGAACATCTCTCCTCCGCCGAACTGTGCGGAGGGGAGAGGGAAATAGCCCTCGTTCTCCTCGACGGGAAGGACGGGAGAGCCCGCGTTCACCGTCCCGAGCAGAGGCACGCGCGTGCTCGCACCGCCGCGGACCGCCACCGCACGCTTCTTGTTGCCGACCTTTTCGAGCCGACCCTGCGCTTTCAGGCGGTTGATATAGTCGTACGCGGTCGCCGTCGATTTGATTTCAAGAGCCTTGCAGATCTCCCGCACGGTGGGGGGGAATCCGTTATCGTCGATGTATTTGTTGATGTATTCCAAGACGGCTGTCAGCTTGTTCTGTTTGAGCATAACCTTACCTCCAAGCATAGTATAACACATTCCGAATAAAATTGCAAACATTTGTTCTAAACTTTTTTACGAAATTTCTTGATTTTTTAAGAAAAAAGAGATACAATAAGGGTATGGAAAAAAAGATGTGCGTCCTCGACGACGAAAAAGAGTGCGACGGCTGTATGGAATGTATGGTGTGTGACCTCGATCCCTCCAAACCCTGCACGAACTGCGGCAAGTGTTTGGAGATCAAAGACTATGCCACCATCAAGATCGATAAAGTCTACACAGATCCGAACGACTATAAAGAGGAAAAATAGATAAGGTCCCGACGCATGGCGGGATCATTTTTTGAATCGCCTGAACTTCTCGGCGTATTCCACAGGGATCACAACATGCAGGTGCGCACCGTCGTCCGCATATTCCGCACTTGTTTCCCGAAGAAGGGACTTGACGGCACCGTATGCGTCCATCTCCGTGTAGGGGACGAAGAGTTCGGCGGAGATAAATTCGGAAGATAACATCCCGAAGATCTTCTCCTTCAAATCGGGAAGCCCTTCCTTTGTTTTTGCCGAGATACGCACGCTGCCCGTCGGAAAATCGCCGCTCGGAGCGATGTCGCACTTGTTCATGACGACGAGGTAAGGAGAATCGAAGGAAAGTTCCTTCAACGTCGAAAGAGTTGTCGATAGCTGGGTTTCGAAGTTCCCCGAAGCGTCGCAGACGATGAGCGCGAGATCGCAGGAAAGTGCGCTTTCGAGGGTTGAATGGAACGCCTCGATGAGGGAATGGGGGAGTTCCTGCAAAAAACCGACCGTATCGACGAGCAAAAAGGGGAAACCCTGCACGTCAAAGGTGCGGGAGGTGGGGTCAAGGGTCGCAAAAAGTGCGTCCTTCGTCATCGCATCCGCTCCCGTCAGGGCGTTTAAGAGGGTGGATTTTCCCGTATTGGTATAGCCGACGAGCGCGATCGTGCGGACGCGCTCTTTTTTTCTGCGCTCGGTGAGGCGGGCGCGGCGGGCTTCCGTCTCTTTGAGCCGTTCTTCGAGGGCGCGAATGCGGGCACGGACGTATCTTCTGTCCGTTTCGAGCTTGCTCTCCCCGGGGCCGCGCGTCCCGATCCCGCCCGCAAGACGGGAAAGTGCGTTTCCCTTCCCCCGAAGGCGGGGATAGAGGTATTTGAGTTGGGCGAGCTCTACTTGCAACTTGCCTTCGCTTGTCTGGGCGCGGCGGGCGAAGATGTCGAGAATGAGGGCGGTGCGGTCGATGACCTTCTTGTCGCCGATCGCCTTGGAGAGATTGACGGTACGGGAAGGGGAGAGCTCCCCGTTGAAAAGAACGGTAACGTCGAGCCCTTCGAGGCGTTCTTTCAGCTCCTGCACCTTTCCTTCCCCGATGTACGTCGCAGGATCGATCTCGCGGATCTTCTGATAGATCGTGCCCGCGTATTCCGCCCCCGCACTCTCGATGAGAGAAATCGCCTCGTCGTGCAGTTCCTTATAATTTTCCTTTTCGATGGGCTGAACGATATAGACGTTCTCCCTGCTTTCTTCCATCAATCGTCGTCCTTTTTGTGTAATTTTACCGCGTCGGCGACCGAACGGCGATGATCTTCGGTGATCGCGGCGTAGTGCTTCCTCGTCGTATTCACGTCTTTATGCCCGAGAACGTCGGCAACGATGTAGATGTCGCCCGTCTCGCGATAGAGCGCGGTGCCGTAGGTGGAACGGAGCTTGTGCGGGGTGATCTTTTTGAGGGGGGTGGCGATCTTCGCGTATTTCTTTACGAGATTTTCGACGGCACGCACGGTGATCCGCTTATATTGCATGGACAAAAAGAGGGGAGAGGGCTTCAAATCGGGTACGCGCGGGTCCTCTTCCTTCTGCGCAAGATAGGCGGCGAGGGCTTCGGCGACCTCATCCGAGAAGTATAGAATCGCCTGATTGCCGCCCTTCCGCGTAACGACAAAGGAATTGTTGGTGAAATCGATGCTCTCGTTGTTGAGCCCGACGAGCTCGGAGATACGGATGCCCGTGCCGAGAAGCAAGGTAATGATGGCGGTATCGCGGACCTTGGTCTTTTCGTGGTAGGCTTCGGCGCGAGAGGAGAGCCCGACACCGTCCGAAGCCGTCTCGATGAGGGCGGGGATCTCGTCGCCTTCGAGGCGGATGATCTCCTTTTCGTGCATCTTGGGCGTGGAGACCTTCGCAGTGTTGTTCACCTCGAGAAGTCCCTTGTTGAAGAAATATCGGAAGAGGGAACGCACGGTGGAGAGCTTGCGGGCTTTGGCGCGTTCGTCGCAGGAGAGCCGCCTGTCGCCGAATCGATAGTTCGAAAGGTAGGAGAGGAAGATCTCGATGTCCGTATCCGTGACCTGATCGAGATCTTCGAGGGTGATCTCAAGAGGGGATTTCCGCTGGAATTTGTTCTTGGAGAGGAAATCGAAGAAGATCCGAAGGTCGTAGCAGTAGTTGAGGCGCGTCAAAGGGCTGGTGTGCATGGACACGCCGCGGAAAAAATCCTCGCAAAAAGGGGGGAGTTCTTTGATGAGCTCATCGATCCTGTCGAGGTTTCTAAGGTTTCGTTCCTGATAATAGTCGCCGTTTTTCATGCTTTCATTATAACACACGGGGAGAGGAATGTCAATTTTACGAAGAGTTAAAAGAAAAATAGAGACCCGTCCCCTTGGGGGGAGAGGAAAAAACGGAAGGAAAAACATCGACAAACTATTCGCAAAATGCAGCTTTTACGAATAGTTAGGGGGTAAAAGGGGGCATTTTGAACGTTCTACCGAAAAATGCGTGTTTTTTCCCTTGGTAAAATTTCTTACTTTTTTACTTAGCGTAATTACTGCACTTCAAAAATTGCATTTTTTTAGGGTCGCATTTTCGCGGCCCTACAAATTTTATCGAAATTTTCTGCGGAAATTTTCCATCGATTTTTGAGAAACGCCCTGAAAATTACGATTTTAACGGAAAAATCGAACCGCTCCCTTTCGGATTTTATGGTATTTTCAGCAAAATCTCTCTAATATTATGTCTGACATAGTATTTAGTTTCTCGCCAAAATCCCGTACGAAAAGCCCTCTATTTCGAATTTCCCTTCCGCTGTATCCCCTGTAACAAATTCTTTCATCGTCCCGTCGAAATATACAGTGAACTTTTCCGAGGAATTATTCGCAAAAACATACACCGCTTGCTCTTTGCGCCGCTCAAAGACAAAACAGCCCCGATTTGCATAGATTTCTCGGTACTCCCCGTCGCGGAAAATATCGGCGAATGTCTCCGTTCGGAGTTTTCCGAGAATCGCGTAGTATGCTTCGAGCTCGCCGCCCGTCCTGTTCCAATCGAAACAGCCGCGGCAGAACGGGTCCTGATAGCCTTCGGTGCCGATCTCGTCCCCGTAATAGACGCATGGCACCCCGGGAAGCGTGTATTGCAAAAGAGCCGCCATTCTCAGCCGCATCTCACCGCGGGCTCGCTCCTCCGTGGTAAGAGAAGTTACCGCCATTTCTTCCTTGTTTTCGAGCGGTTTTCCGCCCAAAACGGTGAGAACGCGGGGCGTATCGTGCGTTCCGAGGATATTCATGAGGCAATCGAGCGTCTGTTTGGGATAGTTATCGACGAGTTCCGCCATCGTCTCGCGGAGCAAATTGCAGCTTCCCGAAAGCAAAAAGTTAAGAATTCCGTCTTTGAGCGGATAGTTCATCACGCTGTCGAGCTCGCCGCCCTGCAAATATGTCCTGCGCTCGTCGTAGGCGATCTTGTTGGAGGCATCCTCCCAGACTTCGCCGATGATGACGGCATCGGGATTTTCCGCTTTGACGGTATCGCGAATTTTTTTCAGGAAAAAGTCGGGCAATTCGTCCGCAACGTCGAGCCGCCAACCTGCGATTTTGAACTTCATCCAATGGCGAAGCACGCCGTTTTCACCCAAAATGAAGTTTTGATAGCCCTCGTCCTTCTCGTTGACGGCGGGAAGGGTGTCGATCCCCCACCAACATTCGTAAGAATCGGGGAAATCGCGGAAGGTGTACCACGAAAAATAGGGCGAATCGGGCGATTGATGGGCACCGAGCTCTTCCTTGTATCTTCCGTACTTGTTGAAATAGCGGCTGTCGTCGCCCGTATGGTTGAAAACGCCGTCGAGAAGGATGTGCATCCCGCGGGACTCCGCGTCCTCAACGAGTGCTCGGAACTCCTCCTCATCCCCGAGAAGCGGGTCGATCTTTTTGTAATCGGCGGTATCGTAACGGTGATTGGAAGAGGATTCGAAGATGGGATTGAAGTAGATCGTGCCGACGTGCAGGTGCTGTAAATACCCCAATTTTTCGCGAACCCCGCGGAGATTGCCGCCGAAAAAGTCGTGATTGAGTACCTTTCCGAGCTCGTTCGGGCGAAATTCGGGCTGTCCGCCCCAATCTTCGCGAACCTCTCTGCCTTTCACGGAAATATTTCCGCTACGGAAAAACCGATCGGGGAAAATCTGATACATCACCGTTCCCTTGATCCAATCGGGCGTTTTATATGCGGGATCGTAAACGGTGATCTGCCACTCCGATTCCCGTTCGAACTCCCCTCTCCGCCCTTTTCCGCAACCGAAAGGATGCCCGCCGATGCAAAAACGGTAGAAATATAGGCCCGTTTCGGAAAAGGTTATGGGCAAAGAAAAGCCGTCCCGCGTTCTTTGCATGGGGAAAGATTTGTATTCTTCCCCGTCTGCGCGAAGCAGGAGCGTACATGTAGGAGCGGAGAAGGAGGCTTCTCCGCTCGTATCTTCTTGTGTGATCCGAAAGGTGACTTTACTGCCGCAGGCGACCGCGCCGCGCACACTCTTATGATCCCTTCGGAGCGGGTCGTAAAAGTAAGACATTATTTGTTGATGGGTTTGAGATCCCAAATGCGCGTTGCGTAGTCGCGGACGCTCCGATCCGCCGAGAAATATCCCGCCGCGGCGATGTTATGCAGGGATTTCCTGTTCCATTCGCGCTTATCCTTGCGATAGAGTTTGGACATATCGTTCTGCGTTTGGGAATACGATTCGTAGTCCGCAAGGCACATATACGGGTCGGCGACAGGCGAATTCCGAAGGAGATAATTGGCGATATCGGCAAACGACGTGCCGTTGAAGCCGACGATGAGCGATTCGATGATGCGGCGAAGTTCGGGGTCGTGGTTATAGTACGCGCTCGAATTGTAGCCGTTTTCCCAAATTTGCTTGACTTCTTCCGCCTTCAAGCCGAAGATGAAGATATTTTCGTCACCCGCACGCTGTGCCATCTCGACGTTCGCGCCGTCCAACGTTCCGATCGTGAGCGCACCGTTGATCATGAACTTCATGTTGCCCGTGCCGCTCGCCTCTTTTCCCGCAAGCGAGATCTGTTCGGAGATCTCCGAGGCGGGCATGAGTTTTTCGGACATCGTGACGTTGTAATTCTCCATGTACACGACATTGAGTTTTTCGTTGACGCGCGGGTTCTTTTTGATATCTTCGGAAAGGAAGCAAATGAGTTTGATGATTTGCTTCGCCATATCGTATCCCGCCGCGGCTTTCGCGCCGAAGATGTACGTTTTGGGGAGAACGTCGAGGTCGGGATTCTCTTTTAAGGCGTTGTAGTCGGCGACGATATGCAGGACGTTGAGAAGCTGCCGTTTGTACTCGTGAAGCCGCTTTGCCTGCACGTCGAACACGGTATCAGGGTCGACGATGATGCCCTGCGATTTCTTTGCATAGTCGGCAAATTGTTGTTTTTTGAGGCGTTTGATCTCATCCAAACGGGCGAGCACGCCGTCGTCGTTCTCGAATTTCGTAAATTCTTGCAGTTTTTCCGCATCTTTTTCGAATCCCGAACCGATGCAGTCGGTAAGGAGTGCGGAGAGCTCGGGGTTGGATTGGTTGAGCCAACGCCTGTGCGCGATGCCGTTGGTGACATTGGTGAACTTTTCGGGCGTATATTCGTAGAAATCGCGGAAAATACTGTCCTTAATGATCTCGCTGTGGAGCTCGGAAACGCCGTTCACGCTGTGCGAACCCATCACGCACAAGTTCGCCATGCGGACGGTGTTGTGCGAAAGGACGGACATGCGCGAAATTTTGTTCCAATCCCCGGGATATTTGTGCCAAAGGTCATCGCAGAAGCGGCGGTTGATCTCCTTCAAAATGGCATGAATACGGGGCAAACGGCGGGAAATGAGATCTTCCGCCCACGTTTCGAGGGCTTCCGCCATGACGGTATGATTTGTGTAAGCGCACGTCGCCGTCGTGATATTCCACGCTTCGTCCCAACCGAAAAAGTTTTCGTCGAGAAGAATGCGCATGAGTTCGGGGATGGCGAGCGCGGGATGGGTGTCGTTGATGTGGATCGCCGCGAGTTCGGGCAGGCGGGTAAGCGGTCCGTAGCGGCGTTTATGGTCGGAAACGATGCACTGCAAGGATGCGGAAACGAGGAAATATTGCTGTTTGAGGCGCAAAGATTTGCCCTCATAGTGGTTATCCGAGGGATATAAAACCTTGGAAATGAGCTGTGCATCCGAGTCGTCCCGCATGACAGCGTCATAATTTCCTTTGGAGAAGAGCTGCATATCGAACTTCTGCACGGCACGCGAACGCCAGAGACGAAGGACGCTCACCGCCTCCGAATTGGCACCCGAAACCATCATATCGAACGCGACGGCTTCGACCTCTTTGGCGTTGTGATACACCGTCTCCATGCCGTGTTCCGTCCACTTTTCTTCGAGTTCCCCGTCGAAACGGACGATAAACTGTTTATCGGTGCGCTGGGTGAGCCAAGCCTCGCCGCCGGGAAGCCAAATATCGGGCAGTTCGATCTGCCAGCCGTCGACGATCTTCTGCTTGAAGAGCCCGTACTGATAGCAAATGGAGAAGCCCATGGCGGGATAGTTTTGGGTGGCGAGCCCGTCTAAAAAGCACGCCGCGAGCCGCCCGAGTCCGCCGTTTCCGAGCCCTGCGTCCGGTTCTTCCTCGTAAAGGTCTTCGAGCGTCAGCCCGAATTTTTTCACCGCACCCTCGATGGGTGCCGTGATCCCGAGATTGTACACGCTGTTTTTGAGGGAACGACCCATCAAAAACTCCATGCAGAGATAGTAAACCCGTTTATACGGCCCTTTTTTTATCTTCAAATGGAATTTCTGCCGCTTTTCGAGCATCAGGTCCCGCACGCTCATCACGACGGCTTTGTAGATCTGTTCGCGCGTCGCTTCCTGCGGGCCGACCCCGAAATAGCGGGTCAATTTGCCTGCGATGAGTTTCTCCGCTTCCTGCACTGTCATCTTACTCATGTTGTCCGTCTCCCATATAGTTTCTTCATTTTGTTATTTGAGCATTTCGAGGTACAGCCCTTCGTACGACTTTGCGGAAGTTCCCCAAGAGAAATCCGTCTCCATCGCTTTCTTGACGAGCTTCGCCCATTCTTTTTGATCTTTATAGACTTCGATCGCTTCGTTGACGACGTAGAGCATATCGTACGCGTCGTAATTGGCGAAGGTAAAGCCGTTCCCGCCCGCGCCGTATGGCGTAATACTGTCTTTCAAGCCGCCCGTTTCGCGCACGACGGCGACGGTGCCGTAGCGCGAGGCGATCATCTGCGAGAGCCCGCACGGTTCGCTCTTGGAAGGCATCAGGAAGATATCCGCACCCGAATAGATCTTGCGGGAAAGATCGGAATTGAACGAGATGACGGATACGACTTTGCCCGAATAGCGGCGGGCCAAATCGTTGAAATAGTTCTCGTACTGCGATTCGCCCGTGCCGAGAAGGACGAACTGCACGTCTTGGCGCAAGACCTGTTCGATGACTTCCCGCACGAGATCCAGACCCTTGTGCGAGACGAGCCGCGAGATCATCGCGATGATGGGCGTATCCTTCCGAACGGGCAAATTGAGCATGCGCTGCAACTCCTCTTTGCACACCGCTTTGCCGGAAGGATCGGCGGCGGAGTAGTTCGCAAACAGCGCGGCATCCGTCGCGGGATCGTAATACTCGGGGTCGATGCCGTTGAGAATGCCTGTGAGTTTGAATTCGTTGCGGCGGATGATGGGATCGAGCCCGTGCGCATAATACGGGTCCTTGATCTCCGCGGCGTACGTCGGCGAGACCGTCGTAAACCGTTCGCAGCACTCGATCGCCCCCTTCATCAAATTGATACAGCGGTCGTATTCCACAAGATTGCGGAATCCGTTGGAGATCCCGAACAGATCCTCGAGGATATCGAGGGAATATTTCCCCTGATACTCGATATTGTGAATGGTGAATACGGCGCGGATGAACTGATATTCGGGGCGGAAGCAGTAGATCGTTTTGAGATACAGTGCCGCAAGAGCCGCTTGCCAATCGTGGCAGTGCATCACATCGGGATAGAAGCCGATGAACCCGAGGATTTCGAGCACACTGCGGCAGAAGAAGGCGAACCGTTCGCCGTCGTCGTAATAGCCGTAGCAACCGGGACGCTTGAAGTAGTACTCGTTATCCACAAAGTAGAACGTCACATTGTCCTTCACATATTCGAAGATCCCGCAATACTGATTTCTCCATGAGAGCGGGACGAAGAGATTGCCGATGAAGCGGAAATCCTTCCTGTAATCCTTGCGGATATCCTGATAGAGCGGCAAAATGACGCGGACATCGTAGCGTTCGTTCTTCGCAAGAGCTTTGGAAAGGGAGCCGATGACCTCGGCGAGCCCGCCCGTCGCGATGAACGGCGCCGCCTCGGAGGCGACGAAGAGGATCTTCTTCTTAGGATCCACCCTGATCTCGGGCGTTATTTCCTTTTCGACGGTTTTCTTGACGGGCGTTTTTGCCATGCGTCCCCCCGTCTTTTTTGCGGTTGTCTTTTCGGTGCGTTCCATATCTATCCCCCTTGATCTTTTCGCGCTTACAGCATTCTGCCCTTGCCGACGAAATACGGCAGCACATCGCACCCCGCAAGGTGCCGCTTGTCGCGGATGACGACGTTTTTATCGGTGATGACGCAGTCGAGCACGACGTTGGAGCCAATCACCGTATCCTGCATGATGACGGAATTTTTGACGACGCTCCCCTTTCCGACGTTCACGCCGCGGAAGAGAATGCAGTTCTCCACTTCCCCTTCGATGACGCAGCCGTCCGAGATGAGAGAATTTACGACCTTGGCGTTCTCGCCGTATTTGGACGGGGCGGAATCGCGCACCTTCGTGTAGATATCGCGCGCACCGAACAGTTCGTCGCGGACGGGTTTGGAGAGAAGTTCCATGCTGTGTTTATAGTACGTTTGCAGGGAATCCATCGTCGCAAAATACCCGTTGAAGCGATAGCCGTACAGTTTCAGAGTATCCACATGTTTGGTGAGGATATCCCTTCCGAAGCTCGAAAGCCCCCGCGTCACCGCGTCCTGAATGGTGTTGATGAGGAATTCCCTGCTCATCACCATGATATTCACATACAGGTTATAGTTCGTACCGACCTTCAATTTGGGGCTGATCTGCAAGCCGCGGATGCGTCCCGTTTCGTCGGGTTGCAGGGTGATGAAGTAGGAAGAGCGCACGGGCTCCGATTCCTCGTGATACACCATCGTGATGTCCGCTCCCCTCTCTTCGTGGGTGCGGAGAATGTCGTTGATGTCCACGCGGGCGATGCCGTCGCAGTCGGAGATCACAACGTAATCCTCGTTGCGGTGATTGAGAAAGCCCGTGATGCTCATGAGGGCTTCGAGGCGGGTGGTGTACGGTGCGTCCGTCTCGTCCGAATAGGGCGGAAGGAGGATGATGCCGCCGTCTTTCCGCGCAAGATCCCAATCCTTGCCGCTTCCCAAATGGTCGATGAGGGACTGATAGTTGTTCTTGGTGACGATGCCCACCGTCGTAATGCCCGAATTCACCATGTTGGAGAGGGCAAAGTCGATGAGACGGTATCTCCCGCCGAACGGGATGGATGCCATCGTGCGGTGGCGGGAAAGTTCGGCGACATCATCGTCGTGGATATTCGAAAATATAACGCCTACTGCGGAGTGTGCCATCTTATTCCCCCCTGTAATCCTTATCGAGTATTTTGCCGCCGTTCACGGTGACATTCGCGGCGACGGTGATGTTGCGTCCGAGGACGGCGATCCCAACGCCCTTCCCCTTTGTTTCGCCCACGGTCGCATTTTCTTCGATGACGACGTTTTCATCGACGATCGAATAGGAGACGTGCGCCCCGCGCTTGACGACGGTGCCCGACATCAACACGCTGTCCTCGACGACCGCCCCCTCTTCGATGACGACGTTCGCCGCAAGGACGGAATGGTTCACCGTCCCCTCGATCTCACAGCCGAGCGCGATCATCGAATTGTGCACGGAGGCATTCCCGCCGATATATTCGGGCGGAGCGAGCGGGTTGCGCGAATGGATCTTCCAAGAGGAATCGCTCACGTCGAAGTTGGGGTCCTCGCCGAGAAGGTCCATGTTGGATTCCCAGAGCGAATCGATGGTTCCGACATCCTTCCAATAGCCGCTGAAACGGTAGGAGAACATCCTTTCCCCCGCGTTCAGCATGGCGGGAAGCACGTCTTTGCCGAAGTCTTTGGAGGAATCGGGGTTCTGATCGTCCGCTTCGAGATAGCGGAAGAGCTTTTCCGCCGTGAAGATATAGATGCCCATCGAGGCGAGATTGCTCTTCGGCTGTTTGGGTTTTTCCTCGAATTCGTAGATGGAACCGTCCTCGCGGCAATTGAGGATGCCGAAGCGGGAAGCCTCTTTCATGGGGACTTCGATCGCGGCGATCGTGCAATCCGCCCCCGTCGCCTTATGGGCGCGGAGCATCTGCGCGTAGTCCATCTTATAGATATGGTCGCCCGAGAGGATGAGCACATAGTCGGGATTGTACTTCCGCATGAAGGAGATGTTCTGGTAGATGGCGTTGGCGGTGCCTTCGTACCAAGAGGACTTCTTCTTCGCCTGATAGGGCGAAAGGATATGCACGCCGCCGAAGGTGCGGTCGAGATCCCAAGGCTGTCCGTTGCCGATATACTCGTTGAGTTCGAGCGGCATGTACTGCGTCAGCACACCCACCGTGTCGATGCCCGAATTGATGCAGTTGGAGAGCGGGAAATCGATGATGCGGTACTTCGCACCGAACGCCACCGCGGGTTTTGCGATGTTGTTCGTAAGCGCGTACAGCCTCGATCCCTGCCCGCCCGCAAGCAGCATCGCGACGCATTCTTTCTTTCTTTGCATATTGAACCCCCTAATTTTTACCTGTTTGATGTTTGGCGGAAGTGGTCGGGACCCGCACAAGATAGACCGCCGTAAATTTGGGCATCGGGATCGCGATCGAATATTCCTTCCCGTGCGTTGGGAATTTCGTCGCGGTGTATACCCTCTTTGTCAGTTTGCCCGCTCCGCCGTATTTCTTGTCGTCCGAGCAGAAAACCACCTTGTATTTCCCCTTTTCGGGCACGCCGAGCATATAATCTTCGGCATCCGCCCCCGAGAAGGAGACGAGCGCGATGACCTCGTTCTTCTCTTTGTCTCTGCGGGCAAAGGAGACGATGTTGCGGTCTGCGTCGTCGGGTGCGAGCCATTCGAACCCGTCCCAACTATCTTCGATCTCATAGAGGGCGGGCGTGGACTTGTAGAACTCGTTGAGTTCCTTCACGAGGACGGAGAGCTTTCCGTGCAGTTCGTACTTGTCCCGCAGGAAAAATTCCAACCCCTCTTTGTAGTCCCACTCCTTGAACTGCCCGAATTCATACCCCATGAAGTTGAGCTTCTTGCCGGGATGCGCCGTCATATACATAAGGAACGCGCGTACGCCCGCGAACTTCTCCTCGTACTCGCCCGGCATCTTGTTGATGAGCGAACACTTCCCGTGCACCACTTCGTCGTGCGAGATGGGCAGGATGTAGTTCTCAGAGAAGGCGTACATCATGGAGAAGGTGAGTTTGTTGTGATTGTTCATGCGGAAATACGGGTTGAGGCAAAGGTAAGAGAGCATGTCGTTCATCCAACCCATATTCCATTTGAAGTTGAACCCGAGCCCACCGACGTTCCCGGGCTTGGTGACGAGCCCCCAAGCGGTGCTCTCTTCGGCGATCATCATGGCGTACGGAAAACGCAAGAAAACCGCCTCGTTCATGCGGCGAAGGAAGGCGATCGCTTCGAGGTTCTTGTTCTCCCCATAGATGTTGGGCACCCATTCGCCCGGCCGTTTGTCGTAATCGAGGTAGAGCATGGAGGCGACGGCATCCACTCTGAGCCCGTCCGCATGGAATTTTTCGAAAAAGAAGCAAGCGTCCGAGATGAGGAAGGAGAGCACTTCCTCCCA
>CANPWF010000009.1 GCA_947581885.1 uncultured Clostridia bacterium | reverse complement strand
TCGTACGCTCCAACCCTCTTTGCCCCTTCGGGGCACTTCCCCCAACGGGGGCAGCGAGGGAGGGGCGCGTCGCCGCTGCGTGAAAATACGGTGAAGAAATTGTGACAAAAAGGTTGACATCTTGAAATGGTCGGGCTATAATAGATAAAAATTGCAGGAGGCAACAAGGTATGAAAAAGGTAACAGTGGCACTTTCTACGCTCCTCGCGGTCGTGATCTGCGCAGTCGCGATGATCTGCTTCGCCGCATGCGGCGCGAACGGGACGTATAAGTTTTATTCGATGTCCGTGAAAACGGGCGACGAAGAGAAGGTCTACAAGGTCGGCGATGAGTTCGAAGTTCCCGTTTCCGGCGAGAAGGTCAAGCTCGACGCGGACTATTTTGTCATCACCCTCAACAAAGACGGTTCCGTCGAGATCAAGAACAAGGAATCGGGCGACAGTGCGGTAACGGGCACTTGGGAAAAGAACAAGGATACGGGCAAGATCGACTTCAAGGGTGCCGGTGTCCCGGTAAGTTCTGCCGAATTGAAGGGGAGCAAGCTCGTGTTTTCCACGTCGATCCCGCTTATCAACGTCACGTTCACCTACACGTTGAAGAAATAACAAAGAGCCGCAAGGCAAAACACAATCACGCGCGGGGCAATTGCCCCGCGCTTTTGTATGCCGCTTGACTTTCGCATCAATAAACGATATAATACAGGTATGAAAAGACTCATCGATTGCGCCATGAAGCGCGAAAAGAGCGACCTTGTCATCAATAACGCCCGTATTTTCAACGTCTTTACGGGGAAGATCGAACGGGGGGAGATCGCCGTTGCGGAGGGCCGTATCGTTGCCATCGGGCGCGGATACCGCGGGAAGGAAATTTTCGACGCACAAAATAAGATTATACTTCCCGCCTTTCTCGATTCGCATATCCATGTGGAGAGTTCCATGCTCTCGCCCGAGGCGTTTGCGTCGCTCGCGGTGCCGCACGGGACGACGGGCATCGTCGCCGACCCGCACGAGCTCGTCAACGTCTGCGGCGTAGCGGGGGCGGAGTATGTGAAGGAAGCCTTCTCCCGCCTGCAATACAGGAACGTCTCTCCGCTCGACGTGTATCTTCAACTCCCGTCCTGCGTGCCCGCCACCCCCTTTGAGACGAGCGGCGCGACAATCTCGGGGAAGGAGACGGAAAACGAACTTTCGCGCGAACTCTTCTTCGGGCTCGGGGAGATGATGAACTTCCCCGCCGTGCTCGCCGCGGATAATGACGTTCTCACCAAACTCGAAGGGGCGGAAAAACTCGGTAAACCCGTCGACGGGCACGCTCCCGACCTCTCGGGGAAGGAATTTTGCGCCTACCGCTGTGCGGGGATCCTCACCGACCACGAATCGCTCACCGCGAAGGAATGCCGCGAGAAGGTCGCGCGGGGGATGTTCGTGCAGATCCGTTGCGGTTCTTCCGTCAACAACATTGCGGACGCGCCGAAAGCGGTGGACGGGTTCAATTTCCGCCGCTATGTGCTCTGTTCGGACGACAAGAACGCCCACGATCTTTCGACCCGCGGGCATATCGACGACGCGCTCCGCCGCCTCGTGCAGGCCGGGGTTCCCGCAAAATACGCCGTCTGTATGGCGACGATCAACATCGCCGATTGCTATCGGATCCCCGACGTGGGTGCCGTCGCGCCCCGCTATTTTGCCGACCTTGTCCTCGTCGACGACCTCGTAAATTTCACCGTTTCGGCGGTGTTCAAGAGGGGAGTGTTGGTGGCGGAAAACGGCAAGCCGCTCTTCCCGTATGAGGAGCGTTATCTTCCCGACGCGGTGAAAAATACCGTGCACATAAAGCCCGTGACGGCGGAGACCTTCCGCATCGTCGGGCACGGCGGGAAATTCCGCGCGATGGAGATCGCCCCGTACGGCTTGTATACTTCGGAGACCTTCGTCCCCGCGCCGAACGGAGAGCTCAACTGCAAAGGCACCGATCTCAACAAGCTCGCCGTCGTCGAGCGGCACTTCGCAACGGGGAACGTCGGGCTCGGGCTGGTGAAGGGGTACGGTTTCCACGGCGGCGCGATCGGCATCTCCGTCGCGCACGACAGCCATAACCTCGTCGTCTTGGGCGACGACGACGAGAAGATGAAACGGGTCGTCGAACTGCTCTCGACGGCGGGCGGCGGCATGGCACTCGTCTCCGAGGAGAGAGAGGACGTATTCCCCCTCGATATCGCGGGGCTGATGAGTTCTTCCTCCCCCGAAGAGGTCGTCTCCCGCACGGGAGAACTCACAGCACGGGCGAGAAAGATGGGGGTGAAGGATCATTACGAGCCCTTCATGACCCTCGCTTTCCTCTCTCTCGCCGTCATTCCCGAATTGAAGGTGCTCGATCGGGGGCTGTTCAACTTGAAGAAGTTCTCCTTTGTCCCGTTGGAGGAAGTATGAAGCTGGTCGCGGCGACGGGCAACGCCCATAAGTTGAAGGAGATCAAAGCCATTTTGAAGGATACGGAGCTCGTCTCCATGCGGGAGATCGGCTTCGAGGGGGAGATCGAGGAGACGGGGGAAACCTTCCTCGAAAACGCCCTCATCAAGGCGCGGGCGGTATGCAAGGCGACAAACCTTCCCGCCCTTGCCGACGATTCGGGGCTGTGCGTCGACGCGCTCGGCGGGGCACCGGGGGTGTACAGTGCCCGCTATTCGGGGGGAGGGGACAGAGAGAACCGCAAGTTGCTCCTCAAAAATTTGGAGGGGAAAGAGGATCGCCGTGCGCACTTCTGCTGCGCCGTCGCGCTCGTCTTTCCAAACGGAAAAGAACTCGTTGCCGAGGGGAAAACGTACGGGGAAATCCTATATGAAGAGAGGGGAACGAACGGCTTCGGCTACGATCCGCTCTTCTTCTCGGACGATCTCCATAAAACCTTCGCCGAGGCGACGGACGAGGAGAAGAATGTTGTCTCCCACCGAAGCCGCGCTCTATTCGAACTTCGAAAACTGCTATGAAAACGATGGTGCTTCTGTCCGATTCGCACGGACACACGGCGGGAGTCCGAGCCCTTTCCCGCCTCTTTGACGAAAACAGCTATGTCGTGCACTTGGGGGACGGCTCCTCGGACATGCGCCCGTATGTCGATAGCCATGTTTTCGTGATGAAGGGCAACTGCGATTTCTCCTTCGGCGAGAGCGAACGGGTGCTGAGTATTGAAGGGGTCAACGTCCTGTGCTGTCATGGGCACAAATACGGGGTGAAGAGCGGACTTGCCCGCCTCGCTCTACGGGCGAAGGAACTTCAATGCTCCGTCGCCCTGTACGGGCATACCCACCGTGCGGATATCTCGGAAGTGGACGGGGTGCTCTGTATCAACCCCGGGTCGCTCGCGAGCTTTACCGAGCCGAGCTACGCCTATCTCGTGTTTGCAAAGGAGAAAGTCACGCCGACGATCGTGCCTGTAAGATAAAAACAACACATGGGGTTCAAAAAAACGCACCGCGCCGCAAATTTTGCGGCGCGGTGCGGCTGTATCTTCCGTTATTCTTCGGGTTTTTCCTCCGCACTGTTCTCTTTGGAAGGAGGTTCTTCCGAAGGCGGTTCTTGCGTCGGCGTTTCCTCTTTCCCCCGAAGGAGTTTGCGGTTGCGCACATAGCTCCTTACGATCTCGAAGATATTGATGCCGATCCCCGAGAGGATGTAGATGTAGTAGTTCGCAAATCTCCAAAGGAGCACCACCCACCCGAGCACGCTGTGAATGCCCGAAACGGTGAGGAAGATGAGCGTCGTCATCGCCTCGCTCGCGCCGCTGTTCCCGGGAGTCGGCATGAGGGACGCGGCATAGAAGGAGATGAGCGTCAAACAGCACATGCGGAAGAGGAGCGCGGGCAAATCGCTTGAAACCTCGGGTCCCAAGATGGCGAGCGTCGCAAAGAAGGGCATCGCGGCGTACAGCACCACTTCGGCGACGCAGATAAAGAAGAAGGGGAAGATCGTCCACCACCTTCTGAACACCGCTTTGAGGGATTGGCGGTACTGTTCCACCTCATAGACGTACTTCTTCATCGTGGGATATTTGTGCTTGACGAGGTGGATCTTGCTGAGCACCCACACGAACCACACGATGATCTTCTTCCCGATCCGCGGGAACACCGATACGAAGATGAGCGCGATGGGAATGGCGATGTTGAAGAAGAGGAAGACAGACGTAATGATGATGATCGCCTTGCCGTCGGGACCGTCGAGGAAGTGCAAACACCCCGCGAGCACGAGGGCGACGGCGGCGAGCGAACAGTGCACGATAGAACTCATCATATACCGCGAGAGGGGCACGTTGGTCGCCACGCCCGCGGGGATCTTCTTCTTGTGCAAATAGTAGATCTGGAAAGGTTGCCCGCCCGTTCCGAAGGGCGTGATGCCGTCGTAATACTTCCCGAGATACATCGTCTTGATGGCAACGCGAATGCGCCATTTCCCCGTCTGAATGCGGATGAGGTAGGCGTATTTGGAGCTCTCGACGAGCATATAGAGCAAGATGATCCCCACAAAGAGGAGGAAGTAGAGGGGATCCATGCCGCGGATCATCTCGGAGAAGCCCTTCGTCTCTTCGGACGAGAGGAGACTGCTCATGGTGAACATGATCGCGACGGACCCCGCGATGAGGATGAGCATCAAAACCGTCTTGATCCACCAATTTCTCCGCTTCTTCTCGTTGTCGTGACGGTTCTTCTCCTCGATCTCATGCTCGAGCGTTTGCAGGCGATGAGGGGTCTTTTCCTCGCTCTCCTCGCCGAAAACGTTCTCCTTTTCGGGGACTTTTTCTTCGGATGAAGTTGTCTCCCGCGCGTCGGCGGGGGAATGACGTTGCTTCATGATTGCAACTATCTTAACACATTCCCCCCAAAAAAGCAACATCTTCGCGGGCATTTTGAAAAGTTTGCGGATTTTTCATCGGATATGGGAAATTTGAAGCGGGACCCATTCGCCAAAAATTCACATTTCTCGGGACGGAAGAGGGGGGAAGAAGGGGGAGAATTGTTTCAAACGTTCGCTTTCCGCTATCCCGATGTCTTTTTTCCGCAAACCGACAACAAATGTACAATCATTTGATACAACGCGCCATTGCATTTTTGTTTCGCACGGGGTAAAATATGGGTAAGGAGTCGCCCGAAAGCGAAATTTTTCGGCGGGCAAATGCCATGAAAGTCATCAACAACAACATCGACCTCAACCACCATAAGAATTTGGAGCTCTTTTATCCGCAAGAACACCGCAACAACGAGCTCTCCATCTACCACTACGGCAAGCACATCTGTGCCCCGAGCGGCTTTTGGGGTCCCGACGTGCGCGACTATTTCCTCCTGCATTTCGTCGTGAGCGGGAAGGGGATCTACCGCGTGAACGGGAAGGAGTATTCCCTCGGCGCGGGGCAGGGGTTCCTCATCAAACCGGGCGAGACGACCTTCTACAAGGCGGACGAGACCGACCCGTGGGAGTACTATTTCGTCGCCTTTCACGGGAGCCGCGCCAAAACGCTGGTGGATTCGGTGCGTTGGACGGACGGGTACATCTGCAAACCGCGTGATTTCGACGCACTCAAAAAACGGTTGCGCGAGCTGTATGCCGTCAAGATGCCCAACGAAGGGGGGGGGTACAAGATCATAGGACTGCTGTATCTCATCTTCTCCGAACTCATCTCGGACGCGGCGGACGAAGGGCAAGCGTCGGACGAAAAACAGCGTGCACTCGACACCGCTCTCGACTATATCAAGGCGAACTACGCCTCGCCCATTCGGGTGACGGACGTTGCCGACCATGTCTGCATGCACCGCTCCAACCTGTATAAACTCTTCAAGGAAGTGCTCGGCATCTCGGTGATCGACTATCTTCACTCCACCCGCCTGAACGCCGCCGCCTCCCTTCTGCTCATGACCGATTTAAGCGTCCTCGAGATCGCGGCGAAGGTCGGCTATACCGATACGCCGCACTTTTGCAAGGCGTTCAAGAAGCGATATCTCTTCACCCCGCTCGGCTATCGGAAGTGCTATAAAAAGGGGTGAACGCCCCCTTCCCGATTTGTGGCCGAAAGGAGAAAAAAACGATAAAAATTGTGCCGTTAACTGCTTTTCTTTTCGGCGAAGCTATGCTATACTTTTGCTTGGGAGGAAGGGAAATGACCCTCGAAGAGCATATCCGAGCGCATTGGAAGGATACCGTCCTCGCTCCGAACGAAGCGGAGGGGGGATTTATCCCTCTCCCCAAGCCCTTCACCGTGCCCTATCGGACGGCGGGCTTTGCACGGTTCTACTATTGGGATACCTACTTCACCAACCTCGGACTCCTCGCGGACGGATACGAAGAGCAGGCCGAAAACAACCTCGATAATATCGCCTATCTCATCGGCGTGCTCGGCTATATGCCCAATGCGGACAGCCTCATCAAGGATAGCCAGCCGCCCTTCTTCACCCGCGGCGTTTACGACCTTTGGAAGTATACGGGGGAGGACCGTATCCCCGCAAAATATCTTCCCGCCATTCTTGCCGAACTCAGATTCTTCGAATGCGACCGCATGACTCCGTGCGGGCTCAACCGCTATAAGCACTGCTCCACGCGGGTGTATCTTGAAGAGAGCTACGATTACTACGTCGGCCGCGTGCAACTGACGGGACAGACGAAGTACGACAGACTTCTCCTGTGCGAAAATTTGCTCGCGGGAGCGGAGAGCGGGTGGGATTTCTGCCCCCGTTTCGATACCGAGCGGATGCCCTACGCCGTCCTCGATTTCGCCCCCGTCGACCTCAATTCCATTCTGTACGACGCGGAGAGGAAGGCGGCGGAGATGCTTTTCGCCCTTCATCGGGAAGAGGAGGGGGAGAAACTTCTTCGTAAGGCGGAAGAGCGTGCCCGCCTCATGCACTCGTTTATGAAGGACGAAGAGGGCGTTTTCTACGATTACGACTATGTCGGCGGGAAACGGGGCTCCGTCCTCTCCGCCGCTTCCTTCTACCCGTTTGCGAACGGCATTTCGAAAGATGTTGCCCCCGTGAAGAGGACGCTTGAAAAGCTCGAATTCGAACATGGGATCGCCGCCTGCGAAAACAGGGGCTTCGTGAGCGGACTGCAATGGGATTTCCCCTATCTTTGGCCCTCCAACGTCTGTTTCGCCGTGCTCGCCGCCCGCGCGGTGGGGCTTCACGAGGACGCTCGCCGCGTCGCAAAGAAGTATCTTTCGACCCTCGAACGGGAATTCGGGCGGACGGGCACCCTTTGGGAGAAGTACGACGCGGTCACGGGCGAAAAGGCGACCCCCCTTGAATACGATGCCGTTCCCATGATGGGGTGGACGGCGGGCGTATATCGCTATCTTCAAACACTGTATCCGAATCTTTAAGGAAGGTAAAATTATGAAACTCACATTTTTGGGAGCCGGCAGCACCATCTTCGCGAAGAACGTCGTCGGCGACTGCATCCTCGCACCCGAGATCGGGCCCTTCGAAGTCGCTCTGCACGATATCGACCCCAAGCGATTGGAAGAATCCCGCCTCATGATCGAGCACATCAACAAGAAGTACGGCGGGAAAGCGACCGTTCGCGCCTATGCGGATAGAAAGGAGAGCCTGCGCGGGGCGGATTTCGTCGTCAATGCCATTCAGGTCGGCGGGTACGAACCCTGCACGGTGACCGACTTCGAGGTCCCCAAGAAGTTCGGTCTGCGCCAGACGATCGGCGATACGCTCGGCATCGGGGGGATCTTCCGCGCCCTGCGCACCCTTCCCGTGTTGGACGATTTCGCCCGCGATATCGAGGAAGTCTGCCCCAACGCGCTCTTCCTGAATTATGTTAACCCCATGGCGATGCTCACGGGATATTTGCAACGGTACACGGGGGTGAAAACGATCGGGCTCTGCCATAGCGTGCAGGTGTGCGTTCCCGACCTCATGCGCGAACTCGGCATGGACGGAGCGGAGGACGTTCGCTTCCGCATCGCGGGCATCAACCATCAGGCATGGCTCCTCGAAGTGAAGGATCGGGAGGGGAACGACCTCTATCCCGAGATCAAACGACGCGCCCTTCTTCCCGAATATGCGGAGAGCACCAAGTGGGACCGCGTCCGCCTCGAGATCATGCGCCGCTTCGGGTATTACGTCACCGAATCGAGCGAACACAATTCGGAATATATGCCCTATTTCATCAAGGCGAGAAATCCCGAGCTCATCGAAAGGTTCCATATCCCGCTCGACGAATATCCCCGCCGCTGTGTAAAGCAGATCGCCGATTGGGAGAAGATGCGGGACGGGCTCGTTCACAACGCGGAGATCGAGCACGTGAGGAGCCGCGAATACGCTTCCCGCATCATCGCCGCCGTTCTGAACAATTCGCCCTGCCGTATCAACGCGAATGTATTGAACACGGGGCACCTCATCGGGAACTTGCCCGAAGAGGCGTGCGTCGAAGTCACCTGCCTCGTCGACGGAAGGGGGGTTACGCCCACGAGGGTGGGAAATCTCCCCGAGCAATGCGCCGCCCTCAACCGCACGAATATCAACGTTCAGCTCATGACGATCGAGGCGTACCGTTCCAAGAAGAAGGAAAATATCTACATGGCGGCATATCTCGATCCGCACACCGCCGCCGAACTCACCATGGACGAGATCAAGGATATGTGCGACGCACTCATCGAAGCGCACGGAAGCTGGCTTCCCGCTTTCCATTGAGCGGTTTTCAGGAGGAAAAATATGAGGTATATCGGGGCATACCCCGCGATCGGCATCCGCCCGACCATCGACGGACGGCGGGGGAAAGTCAAGGTGCGCGAGACGCTCGAAGAACAGACCATGGGCATGGCGCACGCCGCCAAACGGCTGTTGGAAGAGAATATCCGCTACTCGGACGGTACGCCCGTGCGCGTCGTCATCGCAAATTCGACGATCGGCGGCGTGGCGGAGGCGGCGGCATGTGCCGATCTTTTCAGGCGGGAAGGGGTGGATATCACCCTCACCGTCACCCCGTGCTGGTGCTACGGCGCGGAGACCATGGATATGGACCCTCTCACCGTAAAGGCGGTGTGGGGCTTCAACGGCACCGAACGTCCGGGCGCGGTGTACCTTGCGAGCGTCCTCGCGACGCACGCGCAGAAGGGGCTTCCCGCCTTCGGTATCTACGGCCATGACGTGCAGGATATGGGCGAGAAGGAGATCCCCGCGGATGTCCGCGAGAAGATCTTGCGTTTCGCCCGTGCCGCCGTCGCCGCGGCGACCATGCGCGGGAAGAGCTATTTGCAGATCGGCTCGATGTGCATGGGGATCGGGGGTTCCATCATCAGCCATGAATTTTTCGAGGAATATCTCGGAATGCGCGTCGAGAGCGTGGACGAAGTGGAGATCATCCGCCGCATGGAGGAGGGCATCTACGATGCCGCCGAATACGAGCGGGGGCTCAAATGGGTGAAGAAATATTGCCGCCCCGACTTCGATAAGAACCCCAAGGAATTTCAAAAGTCCGAGAAGCAAAAGGAGCGCGATTGGGAATTCACGGTGAAGATGTACTGCATCGTGAAGGACCTCATGAACGGCAACCCCGCTCTCAAAGGGTGGGAGGAAGAGGCGTGCGGGCACAACGCCATCGCCGCGGGCTTCCAAGGTCAGCGGCAGTGGACCGATCATTATCCCAACTGCGATTTCCCCGAGAGCATCCTCAATTCTTCCTTCGATTGGAACGGCGCACGCGAGCCGTATATCCTCGCGACGGAGAACGATACGCTCAATGCCGTCTCCATGCTACTGGGGAAACTTCTCACCCACCGTCCGCAGATGTTTGCAGACGTGCGCACCTATTGGTCGGAAGAGGCGGTGAAGCGGGTGACGGGGTGGTCCCTCGAAGGGAAAGCGAAGGACGCGGGCGGCTTTATCCACCTCATCAACTCGGGGGCGTGCTGTGTGGACGCTTGCGGTGCCGCGGGCGAGATCAAACGTTGGTGGGAAGTCACCGAAAAGGATATCGAAGCGATCATGAAGGAAGTCTCTTGGCCGTATGCCGACCTCGGTTCCTTCCGCGGCGGCGGATATTCCTCCCGCTTCGTCACACGCGCCGAGATGCCCGCCACCATGATGCGGCTCAACCTTGTGAAGGGGCTCGGCCCCGTCATGCAGATCGCCGAGGGCTGGACGCTTCATCTTCCCGAGGAAATTTCGGACGCACTCTGGAAGCGCACGGACTACACCTGGCCCTGCACTTGGTTCGCCCCGCGCCTCACGGGGAAGGGTGCGTTCAAGAGCGCGTACGACGTGATGAACAATTGGGGAGCCAATCACGGCGCGATCACCTACGGGCACGTCGGCGCGGACCTCATCACCCTGTGTTCGGTGCTCCGTATCCCCGTGTGCATGCACAACGTCGCGGAGGAGGAGATCTTCCGTCCCGCTGCATGGAACGCCTTCGGGCAGGATAAGGAAGGGCAGGACTTCCGTGCCTGCGCCGCCTACGGCCCGCTGTACGGAAAGGGAAAATAAGACTGTATCCGATCGCCTCGGGGGAAGCCTCGGGGCGATTTTTTATGGTGGAAAAGGGATATAACGTATGTTATATAACATTTGTTATGGAAATGTTGGAAAAAATTCCCGCAAAACATCGGAAAAATATGCGAAAATTACTTGACAACGGGAAAGTAGATCGGTACAATAAAATCATCAACATGAGGAGGCGGCATCACGTCGAAGTCCTATGAAGAAACTTTACGGACAAATGTGCATGGCGAACACCCGGGCGGAGAGGCACGGGTCTTTGCCGTTTGCTCTGTAAGGCAAAACCCACAACTTCCGCCCGAGGGTCAACCCTCGGGCTTTTTTTGCGGAAAAGGAAACTATGATCGAACTTGTTCATCTCGATAAAATTTATCCCTCGCGGGAAGGGGACGTTCACGCGCTCGAAGATATCTCGCTCACTATCAATGACGGCGCGATCTACGGTGTCATCGGGCTTTCGGGGGCGGGGAAGAGCACGCTCGTGCGCTGTATCAACCTCTTGGAGCGTCCCACGGCGGGGAAAGTTCTGCTCGACGGCGAAGATCTTACTTCCGCCTCGGAGAAGAGGCTTCGGGAAGTAAGGCGGAGCATCGGCATGATCTTCCAGAGCTTCAACCTTCTCGAACAGCGTTCGGTGGAGGCGAACGTCCGCTTCCCCCTCGAACTTATCCACGCGCCCAAAGAGGAGGCGCGGGAGAGGGTGAAGGAGCTTTTGGAGCTCGTCGGGCTCTCGGAGAAGGCGGCGATGTACCCCTCCCAGCTCTCGGGCGGGCAGAAACAGCGGGTCGCCATCGCGCGTGCCCTCGCAACGCGCCCCAAATATCTCCTCTGCGACGAGGCGACGAGTGCGCTCGACCCGCAGACGACGCAGTCCATTCTCGAACTTCTCAAAAGCATCAACAAGGAACTCGGGGTGACGATCGTCGTCATCACCCACGAGATGAAGGTGGTGGAGAGCATTTGCACCGACGTTGCCGTCCTCGATAAGAGCCGCGTCGCCGAGGAGGGGAAGGTCGCCGACGTGTTTTCCTTCCCCAAGTCCGAGATCGCCAAACAGCTCGTCATCCCCAACCTCATCCGTTCCTTGAAGGCGGGGACGGGAAAGAAGATCCGCCTCGTTTTCCGCGGGGAGACCTCGGATACGCCCGTCATCTCGGGCCTCGCGCTCGAATGCGGCGTGGCGGCGAACATCCTCTATGCGGATACGAAAAACATTGACGGGCGCACATATGGGCATATGGTGATCACGTTGGAGGGCGGAGAGGCCGCCGAGAAGGCAAAACGGTATCTCGGTCGGTGCAATGTGCTGTACAGGGAGGAAGAAGATGACGAAGTTATTTGTTCAGCTGGGCTTTGAAGGGTTCGCGCTCGGCGCGTTCGAAACGGTGTATATGACGATCCTCTCGACGGCGGCGGCGTACCTCATCGGGCTTCCGCTCGGGATCATACTCTGCGTCACCGATCGGGGCGGGATCAAGCCCTGCGTTCCGTTGAACCGTGTGCTCTCCCTCATCGTGAATATCTTCCGCAGTATTCCTTTTATTATCCTGATGGTCGCGCTCATTCCCGCCGCGCGGGTGATCGTGGGAACGAGCATCGGCAACGCCGCGATGATCTTCATGCTCATCGTCGCCGCCGCACCCTATGTTGCACGGATGGTGGAATCGTCCGTAAAGGAGGTGGATAAGGGCGTGATCGAAGCTGCCCGATCGATGGGTGCGGGAACCTTTTCGATCATTTGGAAAGTGTTGCTCCCCGAAGCGAAGCCCTCGCTCATCGTGGGTGCGGTCATCTCGACGGTCACCGTGCTCGGCTATTCCGCCATGGCGGGTACGATCGCGGGCGGGGGGCTCGGCTCCATCGCCGTCACCGAGGCGCGGCCGTCCAACGCACAGGACGTAATCTGGCTGTGCGTCGCCCTCATCGTCATTATCGTACAGGTCATTCAGGAACTCGGCATGTTCCTCGCAAAACAGACGGACAAGCGCGTCCGTAAAAATAAAAAAATCAAAGAAGTAAAGGAGAAAGTATCATGAAAAAACTGTTTGCACTCATCTTTGCCGCCGTGCTCGGCTGTTCGCTGTTCGGCTTCGCGGCCTGCAATTCGGAAAAGACCATCGTCGTCGGCGCGAGCCAAACCCCCCATGCGGAGATTTTGGAAGAGGCGAGAAAAGAGGTCGAAGCCCTCGGCTACAAGCTCAAAATCAAGGTTTTCGACGACTACATCACCCCCAATACCGCACTCGAAGAGGGCAAGCTCGACGCGAATTACTTCCAGCACACGCCCTATCTCAATACTTTTAACGAGGAATACAAGACCCACCTTGCCGCCGTCACCAAGGTGCACTACGAGCCCTTCGGCGTGTACGGCAAAGACGTGACGAAAGAGGACTATGCGGCGAATAAGACGGGGCGCACCATTCTTATTCCAAACGACGGTTCCAACCGCACCCGCGCCCTGTTCGTGTTGCGGGACGAGGGATTTATCACCCTCACGGAAGGGGCGAAACCGACGGACAACCTCACCTTGAAAGATATCGTCGAGAGCAACGGAAACACCGTGAAGGATATCGACGCGCAGACGGTCGCGCAGATCCTCGCAGAGTCGGACAAGGGGACGCTCGGCGTGATCAACGGGAACTACGCGTTGCAGGCGGGGCTCAGAGCGGAGAACGCGCTCGCCTTCGAGAATGCGGAAGGGGACGCTGCGCAACTGTATGCCAACGTCATCGCCGTGAAGCAGGGCAACGAGAACAGCGATAAGACGGTCGCCCTCGTGAAAGCGGTGCTCTCCAAGACGGTTTTCGACTACATCAACGCGACGTATAACGGTGCCGTACAGCCCGTATTCACCTTAACGGCGTAAGTTTTTCCGACCCCATATTGCGATTTTATCAAAAAAAGAGCCGACCCTTTCGGGTCGGCTCCTCGCATTTTTTATACCTTGGGGTTGGCGTTGTAGCTCGTATGGAGCACTTCGTGCGCTTTATGGGAATTGGGCTTTTCGAAGTATTCCTTGTAGAGCATTTCGACGACGGGGGAATCGGAGGAAAGGCGGATCTTGTTCTCCTTGTCGCTCTTATACAGGGCTTGCGCACGCAAATCACGCACGTCCACGGAGTTGCGGATACTGTCGGGAAGGGTGGGCTGACCGCCGCCGTTGACGCACCCGCCGGGGCACGCCATGATCTCGACGAAGTCGTACTGCCGCTTGCCCGCCTTGATATCCTTCAAGATGGCCGCCGCGTTTTCGAGCCCGCTCGCGACCGCCACGCGGATGGTGAGCCCCGCCACGTTGTACGTCGCCTCTTTGATGGGGGCGGTGCCGCGCACTTCGGGGAAGTCGATCACTTCGAACTTGCCGTCGAGCATCTTCGCCGCCACGCGGAGAGCCGCTTCCATCACGCCGCCCGTCGCGCCGAAAATGGTGCCGCCGCCCGAGCAAGCCGCAAACGGATCGTCGAACTTCTCATCTTCGAGTTCGGCGAACTTGATGCCCGCCGTCTTGATCATCGAGCCGAGTTCGCGGGTGGTGAGCGCGACATCCACGTCGCCGTTCAGCTGCGGTCGCTTGCACTCATGCTTCTTCGCGGAGCAAGGGATAACGGAGACGACGAACAGATCCTTGGGATCGATGCCGTTCTTCTCGCAGTAATACGTCTTTAAGAGCCCGCCGAACATGCCCTGCGGGGACTTGCAGGTGGAGAGGTTGGGGATGAATTCGGGGAAGCTCTGCTCGACGAATTTCACCCAGCCGGGGCAGCAGGACGTGAACATGGGCATCGTGCCCTTGTGCTGAATGCGGTGGATGAGCTCGGAAGCCTCTTCCATGATGGTGAGGTCCGCCGTGATATCCATATTGAACACTTCGCAGTTGCCCAGCCTACGGATAGCCGCGACCATCTTGCCCTCGACGTTGGTACCGACGGGAAGCTCGAACGCCTCGCCGAGCGTCGCACGGACGGAGGGAGCTGTGAAGAACACCACCTTCTTGGTGGGATCGGCAAGGGCTTTCCACACGGGGTCTACGTCGCTCTTCAAGGTGAGCGCACCGACGGGGCAAGCGACGACGCACTGCCCGCAACCGACGCAGTTGCTATCCTTCAAATCGACGTTGAAGGGGCTTCCCACATGGGACGCAAATCCTCTCGCGATGGGGCCGATCGCGCCGACGTGCTGTTTCTTGCATGCCGCCACACAGCGCATGCAGTTGATGCACTTGTCGTTATCGCGTACGACGCAGGGGTTGGAATCGTCGATGGCATAGCCGCGGGGGCTGCCTTCGAAGTAATCTTCGTCCGCGCCGTATTCGGCGGAGAGGCGTTGCAGTTCGCAGTTGTGATTTCTCTCGCAGGAGAGGCACTTCTTCTTATGGGTGGAGAGGAGAAGTTCGAGGGTCATCTTCCTCGATTTTCTGCACTTCTCGGTATTCGTCTGCACTTCCATGCCCTCGGAAACGGGATAGACGCATGCGGCGACGAGCCCGCGCGCCCCCGTCGCTTCGACGAGGCACATACGGCAGGAACCCACGCAGTTGACATCCTTCAAATAGCAGAGAGTGGGGATCTCGATATGCGCCGCCCGCGCCGCTTCGAGAATGGTGGAACCCTCGGGGACGGAGACGGGGATATTGTTGATTTTCAGATTCACGTTAGCCATGGTATTCACCTCACTTTCTCTCGACTGCATGGAACTTGCAGTTCGACATACACACGCCGCACTTGATGCACTTCTCGGGGTCGATCGCAAAGGACGCGAGCTTATGGCCGGGGGCGACGTAATCCGTTCTCGAAATCGCCGAGACGGGGCAGTTCCTCGCGCAGAGGCCGCAGCCGATGCACTTCTCCTTATCGATCGTGAACGTCAACAGTGCTTTGCAAACGCCCGCGGCGCACTTGTGCTCGTGGATATGTTCCTCGTACTCGTTGCGGAAATGATGCAGCGTGGAGAGGATGGGGTTGGGAGCCGATTGCCCGAGAGCGCACAGCGACGAGCTCTTCATATGCTCTGCGAGGGCTTCGATCTTTTCGAGATCTTCGTCCGTGCCCTTGCCTTCGGTGATCTTGGTGAGAAGTTCCAAAAGGCGTTTGGTCCCGATACGGCAGGGGTTGCACTTGCCGCAGCTCTCGTCCGCGGTGAATTCCAAGTAGAACTTGGAGATATCCACCATGCAGGTATCTTCGTCGAGGACGATGAGCCCGCCCGAACCCATCATGGAACCGATCGCAACGAGGTTATCGAAGTCGATGGGGGTATCGATGAGGCTCGCGGGGATACAGCCGCCCGAAGGGCCGCCCGTCTGCGCCGCCTTGAACTTCTTTCCGTTCGGGATACCGCCGCCGATCTCTTCGATGATCTCGCGGAGCGTGGTGCCCATGGGAACTTCGACGAGCCCGACGTTAGTGATCTTCCCGCCGAGCGCGAATACCTTCGTGCCCTTCGAACGTTCGGTGCCGATCGAGGAGAACCACTTCGCACCCTTCATGATGATGGGGTTGATGTTCGCCCATGTTTCGACGTTGTTCAAAATGGTGGGCTTGCCGAAGAGACCCTTCACAGCGGGGAAGGGAGGACGGGGACGGGGTTCGCCGCGATGACCTTCGATGGAAGTCATGAGAGCCGTCTCTTCGCCGCAGACGAACGCGCCCGCGCCGAGCCTGATCTCGATATCGAAATCAAAGCCGAGCCCTAAAATATTCTTGCCGAGGAGCCCGTACTTTCTCGCCTGTCCGATGGCGATGTTGAGGCGGTGCACTGCGACGGGATATTCCGCACGCACATAGATATAGCCCTGATGCGCCCCGATCGCATAGCCCGCGATCGTCATCGCTTCGAGCACGGAGTGCGGGTCGCCTTCCAACACGGAACGATCCATGAACGCACCGGGGTCGCCTTCGTCGGCGTTGCAGCAGACGTATTTCACATCGCCTGCGGAAGCCTTCGCGAAGCTCCACTTTCTTCCCGTGGGGAAGCCCGCGCCGCCCCTGCCGCGAAGCCCCGAATCGAGCACTTCCTTGATGACGTCGTCGGGAGTCATGGAAGTTAATACCTTTTCGATGGCGGCATAGTCGCCTGCGGCGATCGCTTCGTCGATATCTTCCGCCGCGATCACGCCGCAGTTGCGGAGCGCGATACGCATTTGCTTCTTGTAGAAGGGGGTCTCCGCAAAGGGAATGATGGAGCCGTCCTCAAGCACGGTGCCCTGATAGAGGAGCTCTTTCACGACCGAGCCGCCCTTTACAAGGTGCTGATGTACGATCGTCTCCACATGTTCGGGAGTCATCTGCGCATAGAAGGCGCCTTCGGGATACACGATCATGATGGGACCGAGGGCGCAAAGACCGAAGCAACCCGTCTTGACGACGAGCACATCCTCGATGCCCTCTTCCTTCATCGTCTTTTCGAGATGTTCGATGACCTGCATGGAGTGCGAGGACGTGCAGCCCGTGCCTCCGCAGACGAGCACCTGCTTTCTGTAACCGGTGAGGGGAGCGAGTTTTTCCGCCTGTTCTTTGACGAGCCGCCTCACGTCGATGAGCTCTTTTTTGCTCTGACGGATCTTATCCAACTCTTTCGTCGTCATTTGCTTGCCTCCTTGTATTGATCGAGGATCCCCTTGACCTTATCGGGGGTGAGCTTGCCGTACACCTCTTCCCCGATCATCATGACGGGGGCGAGCCCGCACGCGCCGACGCAACGGCAGGAATCGATGGAGAAGAGCCCGTCCTCGGTGCATTCGCCGCACTTGATGCCGAGTTCTTTTTCGACTTCGGCGAGGACTTTATCCGAGCCCTTCACATAGCACGCCGTGCCGAGGCAGACGCTGATGCGGTTCTTTCCTTTGGGATTGAGGGAGAACTGCGAGTAGAAAGTGACAACGCCGTAGACCTCCGAAAGGGGGATATCCAACCCTTGGGCGATCTCTTTCTGCACGGAAAGGGGCAGATAGCCGTAGATCCCCTGTGCTTCCTGCAAGATGTGCATGAGGCAACCGGGCGTTGAGCGAGATTCGCGGATGAGCTTATCGAGAGCCTTTTTCTGTTCGGGCGTCCCGAGGCTGCATCCCGCGCACGCTGCTGTTTGTTCCATACCAACCTCCTTGACTTATGTTTCCCGCGTCCCAAATGCGAAGGGGCGGATATTACCTTTTTTATAGCCGTTTTGTATTATAACACAATCGGCGGGAGATTTCAAGATAATTTTGCAAGAAATATCTTATCATTTTCTTGTGAAAACTGCCAAGATTCGGGAGAACGGAAAGGTTTTTTCCCGTGAAATAAAAAAACAGCTTGCCCGATAGGAAAATTTATGCTATAATGCAGACGTTTTCCCTGCCGTCGGGGCGTTTTGAGGAAGGGTATTTCAGAGGGGAAACGAAGGAACCGTATGCGTGCCATCCGTTTGACCACATCCCGCCAATTCCACAAGTTCGTCTCTCTTCCCGATAAGATCTACAAGGGGGACCCTTTCTACGTTCCCTACATGCGGCGGGATCTTTTTTGTACCCTCAAAAAACTCACAAAGGAAAATTACGTCGCGATCGCCGTCGAGGAGAACGGGGAATTTCTCGCCCGCGTCCTCGTGACGACGGGGCACAATAAACAGCTCGGAAAGGAAAACTGCGGCTTCTTTTCGCACTTCGAGTGCGTCAACGATAGGGAAGCCGCCCGCCTTCTCTTCGACGAGATGGCAGCCGTTCTCAAAGAGATGGGCGCGGACCATATTGAGGGGACGTATTTCCCCTACGATCAGGATAACCGCCGCGGGATCCTCGTGCAGGGCTTCGAACGCGCACCCCTCATCCTGACTTCCTACAACCCGCCCTACTATAAGGATCTCTTCGAGGAGAACGGTTTTACGAAGGATTTCGATACCGTCTCCTATCATCTCGATTACGAGAAGTACGATATCGCCCGAATCCGCCCGCTCACCGAGCGCATCCTCGATCGGTACGGGTTGGAGATCTCTCCCGCCGACTTCAAGCATCTCGATAAGGAGATCGACGACGTGCACACCGTCATCGCCGAGGCGACCAACGACATCGTCTTTCAGGACGCGCCGACGAGAGAGGACCTCGTTCGCATCGTCAAGAATTGGAAGGCGTTTTTATGGAACGACTTCATTCATATCTGCCGAAGGAAAGAGGACGGGCGGCCCGTCGGCGTGATGATGAGCATTCCCGACTATTTCTCGGTGTTCCGCGTGATGAACGGGCGCAATAATCCCATCGCCCTCCTGAAGGCGGTGCGGGCGATCAAGAAGATCGACGCAGTGCGGGCGATGCTCCAATTCGTCGTGCCCGATTACCAGAATAAGGGGGTGAACTTCGCCCTCTATCAGGCGTTCTACGAGGCGTGCAAGAGGAGGGGGATCGTCACCTTGGAAGCGGGCACGATCATGGAGAATAACGTCACCTCCCGCCGCAACGTCGAAAAGGCGAGCGGCGAGCTCGATAAGATCTTCCGCCTGTACGGGAGGGATCCATGAAGCTCGCTTTGACCATCCTCGCCCTCTGCTGTGTCGTGGGGCTTCCCTTCTTCATCGTATGGCTCTCGCGGAAAAGTAAGATCATCGGGATGATCGGCGCGGTGGCGTGCTGCTATGTCGTCGGGTTCGCCTTCTCCGCTCTGCAATTTGCGGGCATCGAATACGATAAGGGGCTCATCTCCACCGTCGCCTATGTGCTCGTGGCACTCTCTATCCCGCTCATTCTCTTCTCGATCGACCTGCGCGCCCTCAAAAAGCTGACCAAGGGAACGGTGGTGGGGTTCGCGCTGTGTATCGTTTCCGCCGTCGTCGTCGCCGTTTCGATGTTCTTCATCACCCTTACCTTCTTCCCGAGCGCGAAGATCTCGGCGATGATCGTGGGGCTGTATACGGGCGGTACGCCCAACCTCAACGCGATCGGTGCCGCACTCGACGCGGGCGACGAGGCGATCGCCGCCGCAAACGTCTCGGATACCCTCGTGGGCGGCGTGTATTTCTTGTTCCTCATCTCGTTGGCGCCCGCCTTCTATCGGCTCTTCCTCGGGAAGTGGGGGAAGCGGAAAAAACCGCTCGAAAGCCCCGAATTTGCGAAAACGGGGGGGGTAATTCTGAGAATACCGACCCTTCGGAAGAGCCTCCGAAGGAGTCGGAAGCCGAGATCGCAGTTACCGAAAACGGACCCGAAGCCGAGATCGCGCCCACCGAAAGCGAACTTGAAACCGAGATCGTAGCCGCCGAAAATGAAGCCGAAACGATTTCGGACGAGTCCGCGCCTTCACCCGCACAGAAGCATGACGACTACCGCTTCGGATTCTCTATTAAAGATCGAAAGAGCGTGTTGAAGCTCGTCGGGGCGTTCTTCCTCTCCGTCCTCTGCATCGGCGTGGGGGCACTGCTCGAATTTCTCATCGACGGGACGGTGGGGGAGAACCTTTTATATATCCTGCTCTCCGTCTCCGTGCTCGGCATCGCGATCTCTTTTATCAAACCTGTCCGCGAGATCAAAGGGCAGTTCGCCCTCGGGAGCTATTTTATTCTGATGTTTTCCCTCGCCCTCGCGATGAGCATCGATTGGGCGACGCTCTCGGGCACCATTCTCCCGATGCTCGCCTTCTTCGCCTGTGCGCAGGTCGCGGTCATTTTGCTGCACTTGGTGCTCTGCAAGATCTTCCGCATCGACGCGGGCACTGCCATCGTCACCTCTACGGCGGGCGTTTACGGACCTCCCTTCATCGGCCCCGTCGCGGGCGCGGCGAAACGCCCCGACCTCATCGCCCCCGGCGTGATCTGCGGCGCATTGGGACTTGCGATCGGCACCCTCTTGGGCCTCAGCATCGGCGAACTCCTCCTTCTCTTCTGA
>CANPWF010000008.1 GCA_947581885.1 uncultured Clostridia bacterium | reverse complement strand
TTTGTGATATAGTTTTCATGGATAGCGGACTTGCTCCTTTGAGGTTTTTGGTGACACTTAAACTATATCACATGGAGTGCCTTGTTCGCTATCTTTTTCTATTCCCGCTGTCTCACATCTATTGTAAACTTACACCCGCATTTCAGGAATTTTGCTCAAATTTATTGCTTTTCACTTTTGGGTGTAGTATAATGTATGTACGTACGGGACAAACGACATTCCCCAGTAGCCCTCGACCACAACAAAGGACAAGTTTATGAAACTTACACTGATGTACATTACCAATCGACCCGATGTTGCATTGATCGCACAAAAGTATGGCGTGGATCGCATTTGGATCGATTTGGAAACGTTGGGCAAAGAGGATCGGCAAAAAAATTTGAATACCGTAAAATCCCACCATTCCGTCGATGATATCAAAGCGATTACGCCTCTCTTGAATCGATCGGAAATGCTTGTTCGAGTAAATCCTTGGAATGATGCTTCCGAACAAGAGATTGACAAGGTTCTCGATTCGGGTGCGCAGTTAGTCATGCTCCCGATGTGGAAGACGGTTGACGAGGTTCGGTCATTCGTACGAGCTGTTGGCGGACGGGCAAAGACGGTTTTGCTCCTTGAAACGAAAGAAGCGGTGAGCTGTCTTGATGAAGTTTTGGAGCTTACGGGAATCGACGAGATCCATATCGGCTTGAACGATCTGCATTTGAGCTATGGTCTGACGTTTATGTTTGAGCTGCTGGCAAACGGAATCGTGGAACAACTTTGCCGTAAAATTGCTGCAAAAGGGATCCCCTATGGATTCGGCGGTATCGCGCGGATCGGTGAAGGGACGCTTCCCGCCGAAAAAATCATCTTAGAGCATGCACGTTTGGGATCGAGCAGGGCGATCCTTTCCAGAAGTTTTTGTAACACGGGTGTGCTCACCTCGATCGAGGAGATCGAGAAAGCATTTCGAGAGGGGATGGCGGCATTGCGGACGTTCGAGGCATACGCGTCGGCGTTAGGCGAAACGGTTTTGGAACGCAATCGGTGCGAAGTCAAACGGTGCGTGGAGCAGATTGTTGCCTCACTCGCGGAGAAGAAACGCAATGGATAAAGTACTTTTGAACAATCTTACCGCACAATATGGAGACGCGTTTTATATTTTGGATACGCGCCGTTTTCGTGCCAACGTTTGTGAATTGAAAAAGGCATTTTCGGAAATTTACGAAAATTTCGGCATTGCCTACTCCTATAAGACCAACTACACACCGAAGCTGTGCAAAGTAATCGACGAAATGGGCGGATATGCCGAGGTCGTTTCCGACATGGAAGCGGAAATCGCTTTGCGCGTGGGTGTCGATCCCCAAAAAATCATTTGGAACGGTCCATATAAGAACTATGCGAAGGTAGAAGAGCTCTTGCTTCGCGGGGCGACGGTAAATCTCGATTCTGCCTATGAGATCGAAGAAATACGCGAAATCGCTCAAAGACATCCGAAAGCGACATTGAATGTCGGTATCCGTGTCAATTTCGATATTGGGGACGGTGTCGTTTCGCGGTTTGGTTTTGATATCGGGTCGGCGGATTTTCGTGCGGCTCTGCGTTTGGTTACAGAGACGGAAAATCTGCACTTGATCGGAATACAATGTCATTTTGCCACCCGTAGACTTGAAACTTGGCATCCCCGTGCTGAAAGGATGGTCGCGCTTCTCGATGAACTCGGACTTGTGCCTGAACATATTGATTTGGGCGGCGGGTTGTTCGGTAAAATGGCAGACTCCTTGAAAGCGCAGTTTGATTCGTATATTCCCACGTATGACGAGTATGCACAGGCGGTTGCACCCGTATTTGCGGAACGTTACAGGAAATGCGCCGAAAAGCCGCTTCTTTTGGTTGAGCCCGGCAGTGCACTTGTTGGTGATTGCATGAAATTTGCTTCGCGGGTCGTCAATATCAAAGAAGTGCGTGGAAAATCCATCGCAACAGTGCTCGGAAGCATTTATAATATCAATCCGACATTGAATAAAAAAAATCCCCCCCTTGAAGTCGTTACAATGGGGGAAATGCAAAAGGAATACACCGATTTGGATTTCGGTGGATTTACCTGTATCGAGTCTGACTACCTGTATCGTCATTTTAACGGAAAATTAGCGAAAGGAGATATTGTTATATTCGGCAATGCGGGATCGTATTCGGTCGTGCTGAAACCGCCCTTCATCTTGCCGAACTTCCCGATCATAGAAATAACCGCAGAAGGAGCTGAACTTGTCAAGCGTGGAGAAACCTTTGACGATTTGTTCCACACTTTCGTATTCTGAATATGTATATCCTCGGTAAGTTTTTCAAACGAATCTTTGATATTCTGTCGTCTTTTCTTGCGATCATTTTGTTGATCCCCGTATGGGTCATCGTTCCGATCGCAATTAAATGCGATTCCAAAGGACCCGTATTTTTTAAGCAGGAACGTAGGACAAAGAAGGGCAAAATCTTTAAGATGATAAAGTTTCGCTCCATGGTTGTCGACGCGGAACAGTCGGGAGCGGGGCTTTTCAATTATGAGGGCGACCCGCGCGTGACCAAGGTCGGGCGTTTCTTGCGTAACACGAGCATCGACGAACTTCCGCAGCTCTTCAATATCTTCGCGGGGCAGATGTCCGTGGTAGGTCCGCGCCCTTGTGTCAAGTATGAGCTCGGTGATTTTGAAACGCTCAACAAAAAGTATAAGAAGCGATTTGAGATGAAGGCGGGGCTCACGGGGCTTGCGCAAGTGAAAGGAAGAAACGATATCAGTTGGGACGAAAAAGTCGAGTACGACAATCAGTATATCGATAATTTTAGGCGGCATGGTGTTTTTACGGATATCAGGATCCTTTGGCTCTCCGTTGTCAAGGTTTTCAAAAAAGAGGATATCTATGAGAACAAATCGGATGAATCGTTAAATGATGCGGAGGCAGCAAGGCTGGCGGAAGAAGAGATTATCCGAATTGCTCACTTGCCCGACGATAATCCCGCCGCGCCTGCCGAAGAGTCGGTTGATGAAAGTTCGCCTGATACACAAGGAGAAAAGAGCGATGAAGTATGATGTTGCAAACAGATTGATATGGTTGAAAGGGGAGATCCTGCATGTAAATGATGCGAAGATCAATGTTCTCGCGCCGACTTCGCAGTTTGGTTTGAACGTATTCGAGGGGATTCCTTGTTATTGGAACGAGGACGAAAAGCAACTCTACGCTTTCCGTTTAGACGATCATTATAACCGTTTGTTGAAATCCGCGCGGCTGTTGCAGCTCGATTGTCGCTTCACAAAAGAGGAGATGAGGAAGGCATTGAAGGACGTTGTCCGTGCGAACGAGTATTACGAAAATCTTTCTGTACGACAGACGCTGTTTGTCGACGGCTTCGGTTCGTGGGGTGCGGAAGGCCCCGTCGAGATGTTTGTCGCGCCCATTCCCAAGGGCGGGATGAGCAAGGAATACAACAAAAAAGGGCTCAATTGTTGCGTTACTTCGTGGAGGAGGATCGGTGAAACCTCCTTTTCCCCGCGCATCAAGTGCGGTGCAAACTATATCAACAGCCGCCTCGGGCAGCGCGAGGCACTTCGCAACGGCTATGATACCTGTATTTTTTTGAACGAATTCGGGAAGGTCGCAGAGGGCCCGGGATCTTGCTTCTTTATGGTGCGGGATGGGAAGCTCGTTACACCGTTGCTGACGGATAGCGTGCTTGAAAGCATCACGCGGGATACCGTCTTTGCAATCGCAAAAGAACTCGATATCGAAGTCATCGAGCGGAGTATCGATCGTACGGAACTGTATTCCTGTGAGGAGGCATTTTTGTGTGGTTCTGCGATGGAAGTGACCCCCGTCATCTCCGTGGACAAATATACGGTCGGCAGCGGTGAGATCGGTAAATGCACGAATACAATTCACAAGAAGTATTTGGAAATCGTCTGCGGGGCAGACAGGCTGCATTCCCATTGGGTAGAACCGATTTATTGAGGAAGGACATGGATGAGAAGTTTTCCGTTTTGATGTCCGTATATCAAAACGAAAATACAAATTTTCTTCGTCGCGCTCTGCAAAGCATTGGTCCCGACCAAGTCCGCAAGCCCGATCAAATTGTCTTGGTCGTCGATGGACCGATAGGAGAAGAGCTCGAAAAAGTGATCGAAGAATTCCCATTGTCGGTGGGGGCAATAGCATTCGATGTGATCCGCAAAGAAAAGAATGAGGGACTTGCGGCGGCCCTGAATACAGGGCTTACTGTCTGTAAGCATGAATTGGTCGCAAGAATGGATTCGGATGACATTTCTTTGCCAAACCGATTTGAACTGCAGATGGGATATATGTCTCTCCATCCTGAGACGGACGTGCTGGGCGGGACTATTACAGAATTCCAACAGGACGAAGACACTATTCTGGACAGGAGAACCGTTCCCGAGGAACACGAACAGATCGTCGCAATGTTAAAGACGAGGAATCCGTTCAACCACATGAGTGTGATGTTCCGGAAGAGTGCGGTTGAAGCCGTAAACGGATATAGTTGCGACTTTGGAAAGCTTGAAGATTATAAGCTATGGGTCGATTTGATGCTTGCAAATTGCAAGTTTCACAATTTGCAGGAAGATTTGGTCCATGTGCGGGTCGGAAACGGCTTTCTCGAAAGGCGGAGCAATCGACGCGAAATCTTCGATTGGGATATGTTGCAACGCTATTTGCTCGCCGCGGGGATGATAACAAAAGCGAAAGCAAGGAAAAATAAACTTTATATCCGTTGCTTTATCTATATGCCGAAATGGATGAAAAAAATCGTCTATAAAACGGTGCTCCGCTCGCGCGGAGAAAAGAAAGTCGAAGCGGAAAACGAAAGAAAATCACAGGGAAATTAGGGAATGGGAATGGAGATCGACCTCGAAGGGTTAAAAAAAATAGAGCTTGAGCTTCTCGTCGCTGTCCATGAGATCTGTGAACGGGAGGGTTTCCGCTATTCTTTGGGTGGAGGCACCCTTCTCGGTGCAGTGCGGCACGAGGGGTTTATTCCGTGGGACGACGATGTCGATATCATGATGCCGCGCCCCGATTACGATGCGTTCATTGCTTACTGTCTTTCTCACGACACGAGATTTGCGGTTCGTTCATGGGAATCGGATCGGGAATACACAGATTTTTCCGCGAAGGTCTATGCGCCTGATACTGTCCTGGAGGACAACCTTTCCAAGCGGGACGGCGAGCACATCGGCATATTTATCGATATTTTTCCGATAGACGGACTTGCCGATACCGCAAAAAGGGCGAAGAAAGTGCTTAATTCGACGAGGTTTAGCCGCGAGCTGTTGGGGGCGGCGGGTTGGGAAAAGTTTTTCCGCTCCAAAACCCATGCATGGTATTACGAGCCCGCGCGGTTTCTCCTGTTCGTTCTCAGCCGATTCGTCAACAAACAGCACCGCTTTGAAAAACTTTTGAACAAGTACAGGAACATCGACTTTGAACGGGCGGGATATGCCGCCGCGGTTGGGGGCTCCTATCGCGAGAAGGAGATCCATCGGCGCGAACTCTTCACCGACCTCATCAAACTTCCGTTTGAGGGGCATGATCTCTGCGCGATTGCGGCATATGATGAATATCTCACCGCGCACTACGGCGATTATATGCAACTTCCGCCCGAGGAGAAGAGGGCATCGCATCACACGTTTAAGGCATACTACAAGGATGAGGGGGCGGACGCATGAAAACGGTCGCCGTACTCATGAGCACGTATAACGGGGAAAAATACCTTCGCGAGCAGATCGACAGCATTCTCGCGCAGACCGATGTTGCCGTCTCCCTTTTCGTGCGGGACGACGGCTCTTCGGACGGCACAGAGAAAATCCTGGCCGAATATGCGGCGAATGATCCGCGCGTCCGCTATGAGATGTGCGAAAACGTGGGGGTCGGAAACAGCTTCATGAATTTGCTCTACTCCGTACCCGATACGTTCGACTATTACGCCTTTTCCGACCAAGACGACATTTGGCTTCCCGAAAAGCTCGCAGAGGCGATCAAAATGCTCGAAGAGAGCGGAAGACAGCTATATGGATGTAATCAAATTCTCATTGATGGCGAAGGAAAGCTGATTCGGGAGAAAAGATTTACCAAACAAAGTGAAGTTCATGTTGAACCTGAGGCGATTTTATCCTCCAATCCAATTGCTGGAAGCGGAATGGTCTTTACGAATCAATTTTTGAAGCTATTATGTAGTGTAGAAAACCGCCCCACCCCTTTGATGTTAAAAAAGCGCGTTCACGATGTTTGGATCACAATGGTTGCTGTAATATACAATGATTTGGTCTACGACGATCGAACTTTTTATCAATATCGGCAACACGGAAACAATGTTGCTGGGGCGTTGCCTCCAAGCAGATGGAAATTGTTCAGGTCCCGGCTGAATAAGTTGTCCCATAAAGAAAAGAGAAATGATAGGAGTTATTTGGCGCAGCAAATCATGGAAAAATTTCCGCAACAGGCGGGTCACAATGAAGTGTTGCGTCAATGTACCGATGTGCGGTCTTTCAAGGGAAAAAGAGCGGTTCTTCGTTGTTCAAAAAAGATACGGCTTTACACCCGAGAAGGTCATTTTCGGTTTTTTATAAAAGTTATACTCGGTTGGTTCTAAAACAAGACATTTCGGGAAGGGAATATGGCGTTTGTGCTTTTGGCAATTTTGATTGCGCTTACGGTCGCGGCGTATCGTTTCGGAGGGAAGGATCTTCTTTCTCCGTGGTTTCTGATGTGCTTGATAACGCTTGTGTCCTTTCTCCTTGTCTTGTTCAACTATGCTAAGTGGGAAGTGACGATTTACCCGAAATTCGTCCTGTATATCGTTACAGCTCTTTGCTCTTTCGGATTTGGATGTTTACTCATAAAATTATCTTGTCCTACGGCGTTTTCGCGGAAAACGCAACGACTTTCGATTGCCGAAGCAGTTGTAGCGATAAAATATCCTGCTTTACTGGTTGCTGTTTTTTCGCTTTTCGTGACGTTCGGCTACATTGGGAGTATGTTTTTGGGCGCACGCAATGCGCTCGGCGGGGGCTCCTTTACTGCCGTCTTGAGGGCGATATATAACGTACAGTATGACCCGGGATTTCTCTTCAATCAGATGATGGAGATTTCGGTCGCGCTCGCTTATGTCAGCGTCTATCAACTGTTCAGTCGCATTGCCCGTCGCGGTGACCGCACAAGTATCTTTTTGCTCCTCATCCCAATCGTGGACGCGCTGCTCGTCTGTCTGTTTTCCACCGATCGCAATAAATTTTTGCAGTTTGCGATTTTCATTGTTGTTATGTTTATGCTATTTTACCGCGAGAATACCAAGCGGTCGCATTCCAATCGCTTTATTGTTGTGATTGTCGCACTGATTGGGGTTGCTATTGTTGTTTTGTTTTTCCTTCTTGGAAAGTCGAAACAATATACTTCATCGTTCCTCGATCAAATCAGCATATATGGCGGGTCTGGGCTGTATTGCTTCAACCTTTGGCTCGAAGATTTCCAAGGTCCATATTTGTACGGACAATCGATGTTTGGGACCCCCATATCTGTCATAGAATATGTTTTACAGACGATTGGACTCCATGTTGATTTCGGTGGCATAGGCATTAACCCAATTGATGAAGCGATTGCTTTTACTACTGCCAATGGATACTATTTCAACTCAAATGTTTACAGCGCGATGCGAGTATACGTGGAAGATTTTGGCTACCTCGGTATGATGTTCGTGCCGTTTGCGCTTGGGTTGTTCTATCAGTGGTTATATTCCCGCGTCAAACGTAAAAAGTATAGTTGCTGGTGGATACTCTATGCAATTCTGATCAGCCCCGTGATTTACTTCCCCATTCTTGAGCGGCTGTTCCGAAGACTTCATTTCGGATTCCTCTATGAACTCGTTTGGCCTTCTTTGCTCTATTATTTGTTGTTGGTAATGCCCCGCAGGAGACGGGCGGCGAGAGAAAAAGCACGACAAACATGTTGTAGAAGAGGTGAGAATCGTGAAAGCTGATAAAAACATGAACATCGGCGTGATATTTGCGGGGGGCGTAGGCAGCCGCATGCACAGCAAGGAACGCCCGAAGCAATTTCTTGAACTTCACGGTAAACCCATTATCATCTATACACTCGAACACTTCGAAAAGAATGAGGAGATCGACGCAGTCGTCGTTGTCTGCGTTGAGCCGTGGATCCCTTACCTTAAAGAGCTCTTATATAAATTCCGCATCGAAAAGGTGAAAAAGGTCGTCTGCGGCGGAAGCACAGGACAGCTTTCGATCTATAACGGACTATGTGCTGCCAAGGAGATCGCAGGGAAGGAGCGTGCGATCGTACTCATTCACGATGGAGTGCGCCCGCTCATTACATCGGGGTTGTTGTCTGAAAACATCAAGTGCGTGAAAGAACACGGCTCCGCGATCACGGCCGGAATCGTAAAGGAAACGATTGTCGTCGTCGACCAAGACGGCCGCGTGGAGCAGGTCCCTTCCCGCGAGAAGTCGCGCGTTGCCAAGGCCCCGCAGAGTTTTTGGCTCGATGATATTCTCGGTGTTCATGAAAAAGCGTTGAAGGACGGTGTAACATCCGCTATTGACTCCTGTACCCTCATGAAGCAATACGGCTTCGAACTCTACATGGTAGACGGTCCCTACGACAACATCAAGATCACCACTCCCGACGACTACTATACCATGCGTGCCATTCTCGATGCGAAAGAGAACGCGCAGATCTACGGTTACGAGGATTGATATGGAGTTTTGCGAGCTTGAAGGGAAAAGATTGCTCGTCACGGGTGCGAACGGACTCATCGGAAAAGCGATCCTTGCCCGCATTCTGTCTGAAAACAGGACGACGGAAGTCTACGCGCTTGTGCGCGATGAGGGGAAGGCGCGGCGTTCCCTTTCGCATTTGCCGCAGGAGCGACTGCATTACCTTGTCGGCGATATGTGCGATTTGAAGGCGGAAGGTCTCGGCATTCACTACATCATTCACGGCGCGAGCAAAACGGCGAGCAAGGCATTTATCGACGAGCCTGTCGAGGTCATTCATACGTCTGTCCTCGGGACGGAAAAGCTGTTGGAATTTGCCCGCGTCAATCCCGTTGGGGGGTTCGTCTATCTTTCCTCCATGGAAGTCTACGGAACACCCTCTACCGATGCCAAAGTGACCGAACAGAGCGCGACGAATCTCGATCCCATGTCTGTGCGGTCGAGCTATCCGGAGAGCAAACGTCTCTGCGAATGCCTTTGTGCGGCATATGCGTCGGAATATGCGGTTCCCGCAAGGGTGATCCGCCTTACGCAGACCTTCGGCGAAGGCGTTGATTACTATGACGGACGCGTTTTTGCGGAATTTGCGAGATGCGTCATCGAGGGGAGAGATATCATCCTCAAAACGAAGGGCGAAACAAAACGGTGTTATCTTGATGTTAACGATGCCGTCAACGCGATTCTGACGGTGCTTCTTTACGGAAAGAATGGGGAAGCGTACAATGCGGCGAATGAGGACAGTTACTGCTCGATCTACGAACTTGCGGAAATGGTCGCGGACGCATTCGGGCAGGGGAAGGTCAAAGTTTGCATTGAAGATCGAGGCGACGCGGAAAAACTCGGATACGCCAAGACGCTGAAAATGAATTTATCGGCGGCGAAATTAAGGGGGCTCGGATGGAGCCCGAAGGTCGCGCTGAAAACGACATTTGAGAGAATGATCCGTGATATGCGGCAACAATTCTCAAAGGAATCGAGTGAAAATCCATGAAAGGTATCATTTTAGCGGGCGGGAGTGGGACAAGGCTGTATCCGCTCACGAAGGTGACAAGCAAGCAACTTTTACCGGTGTACGACAAGCCGATGATTTTTTATCCGCTCTCTACGCTCATGACGGCGGGCATTCAGGATATCCTCATCATCTCCACTCCGCAGGATACGCCGCGGTTCGAAGAGCTGCTCGGGGATGGCACCCGTTTCGGCGTGCATTTGCAGTACGCCGTGCAACCTTCACCCGACGGGCTTGCGCAAGCATTCCTCATCGGGGAGAAGTTCATCGGCGGCGACCCTGTTGCGATGGGTTTGGGCGATAATATCTTCTACGGACATGGGTTTTCCAAGATGCTGAAAGAGGCGAAAAGCAACGCCGAGAACGGGAAGGCGACTATTTTCGGCTACGGCGTGAAGGATCCTCAGCGGTTCGGCATCGTAGAATTCGACGAGAATGGAAATGTCCTCTCCGTCGAAGAGAAACCTCGGGATCCGAAGTCCAACTACTGCATAACGGGATTGTATTTTTACGACCGTCGGGCGGTGGAATATGCAAAAAAAATCAAGCCTTCCGCCCGCGGCGAACTCGAGATCACAGATCTCAACCGCCTGTATCTCGAAGCGGGGGATCTTACCGTGCAACTCCTCGATCGCGGCTTTGCGTGGCTCGATACGGGCACGATGGACAGTCTCTTCGAGGCGGCGGAATTCGTGCGCGTGCTCTCTCAGCGGCAGGATGTCACCATCTCCGCTCCCGAAGAGGTCGCCTACAAAAACGGTTGGATCGACCGCGAAACGCTCATGGGGATCGCGGAAGGGTATGGGAAATCGCCGTATGGCGAACATCTCAAAAAAATCGCAAGCGCAAAGGAGAGAAAATAAATGACAGTCATCGTAACGGGCGGCGCGGGGTTCATTGGCAGTAATTTTATCTTTCACATGCTGAAAGAGCATCCCGCCTATCGCATTGTCTGCCTGGATAAGCTCACCTATGCGGGAAATCTTTCCACGCTCTCTTCCGTCATAAATTGCCCCAATTTCCGCTTTGTGAAGGCGGATATCTGTGATCGGGAAGCGGTCTATCGTCTCTTTGAGGAAGAAAAACCCGATGTCGTCGTGAACTTTGCGGCGGAAACGCACGTCGACCGCAGCATCGAGGACCCCGGGGTATTCTTGCAGACGAACATCGTAGGCACCGCCGTATTGATGGATGCCTGCCGCAAATACGGGATCGGTCGGTTTCATCAGGTCTCCACGGATGAAGTGTATGGCGATTTGCCCCTCGACCGCCCCGACCTCTTCTTTACCGAGACAACGCCGCTCCATACGAGCAGTCCGTATTCGAGTTCGAAGGCGGGTGCGGATCTGTTGGTTCTTGCCTACCATCGGACGTTCGGTCTGCCGGTTTCCATCAGCCGTTGTTCCAACAATTACGGCCCCTATCAATTCCCCGAAAAGCTCATTCCGCTCATGATCGCGAATGCCTTGAACGGGAAGGCTCTGCCCGTATACGGGAAGGGGGAGAACGTCCGCGATTGGCTGTATGTCGAGGACCACTGCAAGGCGATCGACCTCATCATCCACAGGGGACGCGTGGGCGAAGTGTATAACGTCGGCGGGCACAACGAGATGAAAAACATCGATATTGTGAAGATCATCTGTCACGCGCTCGGAAAGCCCGAAAGCCTCATCACCTACGTCGCCGACAGGAAGGGGCACGACATGCGTTACGCCATCGACCCCGCGAAAATTCACAATGAACTCGGTTGGCTGCCTGAAACAAAATTCAAGGATGGGATCGAAAAAACCATTCGCTGGTATCTCGAAAACCGCGATTGGTGGGAGACGATCATCTCGGGCGAATACCAAAATTATTACGAGAGAATGTACGGAAACAGATAGATGAAAGTTCTTGTTACGGGCGCAAAGGGGCAGCTCGGGAGCGATGTCGTAAAAGAATTGCAGGGACGCAGGCACGAGGCGATCGGCGTTGACATCGGGGAGATGGATCTCACCGACCCCGCCGCCGTTTCGTGCGTTCTCGAAAGGACCAAACCCGATGCCGTCATTCACTGCGCCGCATGGACGGCGGTGGATGCCGCGGAGGACAATGAGGAGAAGGTCCATCTTGTCAATGCGGTCGGTACGGAGAACATTGCGCGTGAATGCAAGAAACTCGGTTGCAAGATGATGTATATCTCCACCGACTACGTGTTCGACGGCAGCGGTACCGCTCCTTGGAAGCCCGATTGCAAAGCGTACAAACCGTGTAACGTCTATGGCAAGAGCAAGCTCGAAGGGGAGTTCGCCGTCGCAAGATTTCTTGAAAAGTTCTTCATCGTCCGTATCGCGTGGGTGTTCGGCAAGAACGGGAACAACTTCGTAAAGACGATGCTCAATCTCGGCAAGACGCATTCCTCTCTTCGGGTCGTCAACGACCAGATCGGTACGCCAACCTATACGCCCGACCTCGCGCGGCTCCTCGTCGATATGATCGAGACGGAAAAATACGGCTACTATCATGCAACGAACGAGGGCGGATATATCAGTTGGTACGATTTTGCCGAGGAGATCTTTCGGCAAGCGGGATACGAGACCGAAGTCGTGCCTGTGACGACGGCGGAGTATGGGCTCTCCAAGGCGAGGCGGCCGCTCAATTCTCGGCTCGATAAGTCAAAACTCATCGAGAACGGCTTTCGCCCGCTTCCCGATTGGAAAGACGCTCTCAAACGTTATTTGGCGGAGACAGAACACTGATGGGACAGATCAAGGTAGAAAAAAATATCGGCGGCATCGAGGGACTTCATATCATCGAGCCTGCCGTTCACGGGGATAACCGCGGCTATTTCATGGAGACGTATAACAAGCGCGACATGGAAGAGGCGGGGCTCTATATGGCCTTCGTGCAGGACAATCAGTCTATGAGCACGCGGGGCGTTTTGCGCGGACTGCATTTCCAGATCAACTATCCGCAGGGGAAGCTCGTGCGCGTCATCAAGGGAAAAGTGTTCGATGTCGCCGTCGATATGCGGAAGGGGAGCAAGACGTACGGAAAGTGGTTCGGCTCGGAACTCTCCGAGGAGAACAAGAAGCAGTTTTACATTCCCGAAGGATTCGCACACGGTTTTTTGGTGCTGTCCGATGTGGCGGAATTTTGCTATAAGGTGACGGACTTCTATCACCCGAACGACGAGGGCGGCATCGCTTGGAACGATCCTTCGATCGGCATCGTCTGGCCCGAGATCATCGGAGAGTACCGCGGCACCGCCGATCCTTCGAGCTACACTCTCTCCGACGGCACCCCGCTCACGATGAGCGAGAAGGATAAAAGGTGGCATTGCCTTTCAAGGGGGCAGTAATGGGGAAGCACAAAACAATATGGTCTATCGTGAAGGTAACATGTAGCAATATGCTGACATTGTTATCGGGGATCTTTGTCGGTTTGATCTTACCGAAGATCATAGGGGTAACCGACTATGGTTATTATAAAACGTTCTCGTTGTATATCTCATATATTGGGCTGTTTCATTTCGGGATCGAAGATGGAATCTATCTCAAATATGGAGGCAAGGACCTGAGCGAGCTCGAGGAGGACAAATTTCATTTTTACGCCCTGTTCCTTGTTGTTGTTGAAGGGGCAATCAGTCTGATAACGGCGGGGATTTCTTGCCTTTGGCTGAAAGGTGATATACGGTTCATCTTCATCTTTGTTGCAATCTACCTGTTTACGGTGAATATAGGGAATTTTTATCAATTCATCTCGCAAATTACGGAGAGATTCACTGAACTGACGATCATAGGTGTTGTACGCTCCGCTCTCACGATTATATCGGTGGGGTTGTTGTGGCTTTTGTCACGTTTCGGGGGATATAGCGTAAACTATAAATTTTATATTGTGTGTACCGTGACTGCCTCGACGGTGATACTGGCAATATATACCTTGATTTACAGAAAACTGACCTTTGGGAAGATGGTCCCATGGAGAGAGGGGCTTTGCGACATAGGTTCTTTCATCAAAAACGGATTGCCGCTTATGGTAGCCAATTTGTGCTCGACGTTGCTACTGACAATTGACCGCCAGTTCGTTAATATCTTGTTCGATACCGATACATACGCCGTTTACGCCTTTGCCTACAATCTCCTTACGCTGATCACGACAGCGACCTCTGCGATTTCGGTGGTTCTGTTTCCGATCATAAAGCGACTTGATGCGAAGGAGCTTCCGTTGAATTATAGTAAAACGATATCGATTATTCTCGTTTTTGTAAGTGCGTGTCTCTTCGTGTACTTCCCGATTTGCCCGTTTATTGCGTGGTTTCTTCCACAATATACGGGAGCGTTGCCCGTATTCCGTGTGATTTTACCTGGGTTGGTCGGCACGTCCGCAGTCACGATCATTATGCACAATTATTATAAGGCGACGGACCATAACCTTCGTTTCTTTATCATCAGTATCATCGTTCTTGCTGTGGCGATTGTGGCGGATATGGCATCGTATCTGATTTTCAGGACCACAATCTCCATTTCGATTGTTTCGATCTTCGTGATACTTGCATGGTATGTCACTGCGGAGCACTTTTTCATTAAAAAGTTCCATGTTTCATGGATCCGCAATTTAATGTATATGCTATGCTGTATGGGTGCCTTCTATGGCATCACGGAGATCCCGAACGTATATATTGGATTTGCCGTCTTTGTGATTACGTTTGCTGCGCTCACTGTTTTGTTCTTCTTTAAGGAGATAAAAACTTTTATGCGGAATCGGAAGCAGGCTTGTATAGAGGCGACTACCAAATCGAAAAACGAGGAGAATGGGGCGACGCGGCAAGACATGGAGTCAGAGAACACTGAGAGCAGTGATGCAGGAGACAAAAGCAATCAGGCAGGATCGGAAGAAATTGACGCGGGTGCGCCCTGATGGGCAATTCGTTCCATAATAAAAATGCAATTGACCCGCAAGCTCAATGGGAGAGATATGGAGAGAGCGGAAGTAACAATCATTGTGCCGACGCACGACAGTTATCTTGATGTATTTGCCGTGTTTGTACGGCTGTTCAAGAAAAATTGGGCAGACTGTCCTTATAAGCTGGTTTTATCGTGCAATGAATATCCCGCATCAGAGGAGTATCACGATCTTGAAGTGGTAAATAATTCTTCGGATGCCATGATCCTTTCGCGCATATGTAATGCGGCACGAACATTTCCTGCGGAGTATTATTTGATTCTGTTGGAAGATATGTTCATCGACAAGCCTGTGGATATCGAAAGGTTCAAAGAGGTTTTGGATTTCTCAAAAGAACATGGATTACATTATTGCAATCTAAGCAATGGCAAACATAAGAAAAAGAATAAATTTGTATTCCCATCAAAGGCGTTGCCTTACGGAATATCGATTGGCGCATTTGTGTGTAATGATGAGTTCCTCAACAAATATTTCAGTCGCAATATTTCTGGCTGGGATTTCGAGAACGAACAATTGGAGTTGACGTTACAATATAAGAAAAAGGAGAAATTTACAGAGTGTGCGCATTGCTACGGGAACCCCCTGCATATCACACACGGAATCTCAAAGGGGCAATGGATCAGATCGGCGAACAAGACGATCCGAAAACGAAATCCCGAGATTGATTTGGGTGAAAGGTCGCTTTTGAGCAGAGGCGAAACTTTCAAAAATAAGTTGTATTCTGTGGCTAAGATTTTTGGACCGAGGAGTCGGGCGCGTCTAAAAAAAATGTTACGGCATTTTGGATTTACGTTCACAACGGATTTTTAGGAGGAAATCATGAAGGTAGTAATTTTGGCAGGTGGGTTCGGTACACGTATTTCGGAGGAAAGTTACAACAAGCCAAAGCCGATGGTCGAAATCGGCGGGATGCCGATTTTGTGGCACATCATGAAGCACTATTTTCATTACGGCTACAATGAGTTTATTATTTGCGCGGGTTATAAACAACACGTGATAAAGGAATATTTTGCCGATTATTTTCTTCATACATCTGACATTACTTTCGACTTTTCCGAAGGGAATAAGATGACCGTTCATCACCGCAATGCCGAGCCGTGGAAGGTGACCGTGGTGGATACCGGATTGAATACGATGACGGGAGGCAGAGTGAAACGTATCAAGCCATACGTCGGCGACGAACCGTTTTTTCTTACTTACGGTGACGGCGTTTCGAATGTAGACCTTCATGCCGAACTTGCATTTCATAACAGTCATAAAAAGCTTGTTACGATTTCTGCATACAATGCAGGGCAACGTTTCGGGGTTCTGGATATAGCTTCTAACGGCAGTATCAAGGAATTCCGCGAAAAGACGAAAGGGGACGGGAATATGATCAATATTGGATTCATGATCTGCGAACCTGATTTCATCGATTATATCGATGGGGATGATACAGTTCTTGAAAAGTATCCGCTGGAGCATGCTGCCGGCGAAGGAGAACTGATGGCCTATCGGCATACGGGATTTTGGCAGTGTATGGATACGATCAGGGAAAAAGAAAACCTCGAAAAACTATGGGCATCTGGCAATGCCCCTTGGAAGGTGTGGAATGATTGATCTGTCTTTTTACAAGGGTAAACGCGTATTCATAACGGGGCACACAGGTTTTAAGGGATCGTGGCTGACAAAAATACTTGTCGATGCCGGTGCGAATGTGACGGGATATTCTCTTCCCGCTCCCACCGAACCGTCTCTGTTCAACATCGTTGGATTGGATCGCGAGATTGTCTCCGTGATCGGTGATATCCGTGACTTTGAAAACCTGAAAAAGGTTTTTGATAAGGCTTCGCCGGAAATTGTTCTACATCTTGCGGCACAGCCGCTTGTTCGGGAAAGCTACAAAAATCCACGTGAGACATATGAAACAAATGTCATGGGGACGGTCAATCTTCTCGAATGTGTGCGCAATGCGGAGTGTGTCTTGTCTTTTCTCAATGTGACAACCGACAAGGTCTATAAGAATAAAGAGTGGGAGTGGGGTTACAGGGAAAATGAGGAGCTTGATGGTTACGATCCTTATTCCAATTCGAAATCTTGTTCCGAACTGGTGACGCATAGTTATCTCTCTTCTTTCTTCATGAAGGAGGGAAGCCCGTCGATTTCCACGGCGCGAGCGGGTAATGTGATTGGAGGTGGCGATTTTGCCGACGACAGAATCATTCCCGATTGCGTACGGGCGGCGATGAGGGGCGAAGATATTATTGTACGCAATCCTCATTCGATACGTCCTTATCAGCACGTGCTTGAGCCTCTTTTCGCATATTTGATGATTGCACAAGCACAAGCGGGGGATAAGCGATATGCGGGATGGTATAACGTCGGCCCCGATGAGCGCGATTGCTTTTCGACGGGCGATCTCGTTAATCTCTTTACGCATTCATGGGGAGGGATCAAACGTATTGATAAGTACGATGATTCCCCATTCCACGAGGCGAATTTTCTCAAACTCGATTGTTCGAAGATCAAAAAAACATTCGGTTGGAGACCGCAATGGAGTCTCGACACAGCTATCAAAAAAACGGTCGAATGGTATCGTTGCTGGCTTGAGGGTGGCGATGTTGCGGCGTGCATGCATCGGCAGATCGAAGAGTTTGTGAGGGGGAGCGAGCAATGAAAAGCGTGATCATCACGGGGGCGAACGGTTTTTTGGGCAGTGCGTTCGTGAAACGTTTTTTCAGAGAGGGTTATAAGGTGTTTGCCCTTGTGAAAGACGAGGAAGAGGATGTCTCGTCAATCATCGGAAAGTGCGAAATTATCCGATCTGAGCTATGCGATCCTACGCTCGAGGAGAAACTGCACATGGCCCGCGGGTCGATTTTCTACCATTTCGCATGGGCAGGCGTGAATGGAGCCGAAAAAGCCGACATTTTTGTGCAACAGAACAATATCGCCATGACGCTCAAGTGCGCCGAACTCGCGAAAAGACTCGGATGTACAAAATTTCTTTGTGCAGGAACGGTCGCCGAAAACGCGGTCAAGAGTTTGCCTCGCATAAAGAGTGTTTCGGGTGGCATGTTCTATGGCACCGCTAAGCACTGTACTCACCTTCTTGTGGAGGCGTTCTGTAAAAACGTCGGGCTTGACTTCGTATGGATGCAATTTTCAAACATTTACGGGCCTAACAATAAGACCGGTAACTTGATTGGGTATACAATCGAGTGTTTGCGCCGCGGAGAACCTGCCTTGTTTGGGCCCGCAGATCAGCCGTATGACTTCATCTATTTAGATGATTTGATTGAGGCCGCATACAGACTCGGCGTGATGCCGACATCGCACCATTTCTATTTTATCGGTTCCGGAGAGTCGAGAATCTTGAAGGAATACCTTTCTCAGATCGGAAGCGCGATGGATAGAATTGACCTTATTCAAACGGGAATCCGTCCAAGTGACGGGATTGAATATGACTCCGACATGTTCGATATCGCGCCACTTGTTTCCGAGGTGGGCAGTTATGTCCGAACAAATTTTTTCGACGGAATCACGACAACAATTGCTTCGGAGGAGAGACATGATACATAAATTTGAATTTCACGAACTTGATTTGCAAGGAGTATATCTCATAAAACCGTTCTATGCAACTGATGGGCGAGGAGCTTTAATTAAAGATTATAATATCGATGTATTTGCAGCCAATGGAATCTCGCACGATCTCAAAGAGGTGTTTTATACTATATCAAAAAGAGGAGTCATACGTGCAATCCACTTTCAGCTCGGTCGCCAACAGCCGAAGTTGGTGAGATGTATCAGTGGTCATGTATACGATGTTGTCGTCGATCTTCGGCCCAATTCACCTACCTTTGGGGAATGGAGAGGGTTTGATCTGACAGGCGAAAATATGAACTCTCTTTATGTTCCAGCATTTTGCGGACATGGGTATCTTGTCATGGAGGACTCGATCGTAAGTTATCAATGTGCTGAAACGTTTTACGCAGAAGGGGATAGCGGCATCGCTTACGATGATTCGGATATCGCTGTATTATGGCCCTTTGAGTCGATAGGCGGAAAAAACAATTTGATTGTCAGCGAGAAAGACAAGGGGCTGATGAGCTTTAAGCAGTACAAAGAATTATTTAAGAGAAAATCTTAAATGCAAATATAATCGCAACAAGGTCAAACAGTTCGTTGTTGGCCGTATAACTTTCGTCCGATTGCAGAAAATGCAGTCGGGCGATTTTTTATGGGGAATCAGACGATTTATTTCAAAAAGCAGCCGAGGATCGTGGCGACGAGCACGATCGCGGGTCCGAAGGAGTGCGAGGGGGTCGTCGGGCGGTATGTGGAGACCGCGCTCGCCGACGATATGTTCGGCGAAAGCACCTTCGAGAAGGCGGAGTGCAAGATGCTCTCCCATGTCATCGACGGTGCCATCGCGAACGCCGGGCTCAAACGGGAAGAGATCGACATGATCGTCTCTGGGGATCTTCTCAACCAAATCATTTCGGCAAGCTTTGCCGCCCGAGATTTTTCCATCCCTTTCCTCGGTGTGTACGGTGCCTGTTCGACGATGGCGGAATCACTCGCCGTGGCGGCGGCGTTCATCGAAGGGGGGCTAACTCGGCGTGCGGTCGCGGCGACGGGCAGTCATTTCGCTTCGGCGGAACGGCAATATCGCTATCCTCTGGAACTCGGATGCACCCGTCCGCCCCAATCGCAGTGGACGGTGACAGCCGCGGGGGCTTCCCTCGTTTGCGCCGAAGGAGAGGGCGTAAAGATCACGGCGGCGACGCTTGGGAAGGTGGTGGATTTCGGCATCACCGATGTCAACAACATGGGGGCGGCGATGGCACCCGCGGCGGCGGACACCATCCTCGCCCATTTCCGAGAGACGAAGGAGAGCGTCGAGGATTACGACCTCATCGTGACGGGGGACCTCGGTGCGCTCGGGAGCCGTATCCTCAAAGATCTTACATGGGAAAAGGGGCTCGACATCTCGAAAAATCACGTCGACTGCGGCGAGATCATATATAACGTCATCGAGGATGAATTTCAAGGCGGAAGCGGTGCGGGCTGTTCGGCGGTGGTGCTCAATTCCTATCTCTACACGAAGATGATGGCGGGAAGCCTCAAAAGGATCTTGTTTGCGGCGACGGGCGCGCTGCTCTCGACCGTCTCTTCGGGACAGGGGGAATCCATCCCGTGCATCACGCATGCCGTTGTACTCGAACGCTGAAAGGGGGAGCAATGGAATATCTCAACATTCTTTTCATGTTTTTGAAGGCGTTTGCGGTGGGGGGACTCATCTGCGCGCTTGCACAGGTGATCATCAATTTTACCGATTTGACGGCGGGGAAGATCCTCGTTCTCTTCATGCTCGGCGGCATCGTTTTGACGGCGGTGGGGGCGTACGGTCCTCTCGTCGAATGGGCGGGGGCGGGAGCGACGGTGCCCATCTCCGGATTCGGATACTTGCTTGCGAACGGCGCGATGAAGGGGGCGCAAGAGGGGCTGTTCGCCGCGTTGACGGGTCCGCTCGTTGCGGCGAGCGCGGGCGTTTCCGCCGCCGTGGTATTCTCTTTTCTGATGGCACTTCTGTTCAAATCGCACACAAAATACAATTGAACGGCTGCCTCGCGTCCCCCCCGTTCGGGACGCTTTTCTTTTTTGTCGAATTGTTCGCAATGGCAACCGTTTCTCGCCCGAATTTCGAAAGAAAGTAAAAATCGGCACAAAAAAAGAACAAAAAAACAGTGCAAATTTGTGAAATCCGTACAGAAAAGAGAACAAATCAACAACATTTAAGAACATAACTCCCTTGTGAAAGAACAAATCGGATGTTATAATTTTTATGTAGGAGAAAGTTGAAAAGGTATGGGGAAAGTATTTACGGTCGCGATCATCGGCTGCGGCTCGCGCGGTGCGGAGAGCTATGGCAGAATCATGGCGGAGTGGAAGGATAAATTCCGCATCGTCGCGCTGTGCGATGTCAACGAGGAAAAACTGCGCGTTTACGGGGAGGCGTTCGGTGTCCCTGCCTCCGCGCGTTTCTCTTCGGAAGAGCAATTCTTTGCCGTGCGTCGGGCGGACGCGCTCGTGCTCGCCACCATGGATAACGACCATGTGCGCCAATGCGAGGCGGCCCTTCGTCTCGGTTACGATGTTCTCCTCGAAAAGCCCATTACGGGGAGCGAAGAGGAGTGCAAGAGGTTGCTCGCCGCCCATAAAAAGTTTGGCGGGAAGGTCGTCGTGTGCCATGTTCTCCGCTATGCGCCCGCGTACAGGAAGGTGAAGGAACTCCTCGACGAAGGCGTTTGCGGCGAACTCGTGATGATCGACTCCATCGAACAGGTCTGCTACTGGCATCAGGCGCACAGCTTCGTCCGCGGGAATTGGCGCAACAGCGATGAGACGACCCCCATGATCCTGCAAAAGTGCTGCCATGATCTCGATCTTCTCCAATACTATGCGGGAAGCCGTTGCGATACGCTCTCTTCCATCGGGGACTTGAAGCACTTCAAAAAGGAATGCGCGCCCGAGGGGGCGGCGGATCGGTGCACGCGTTGCAAGTATGTCGAGACCTGCCCGTACAGCGCGGTCGCCTTCTATATCGGGGAATGGAAACGTATCGGCAGTCCCGCGAACGCTTGGCCTTACAGCGTGCTGACGACGGAATTCCCCATCCGTGAAGAGAATCTCCGCCGCGCGTTGGAGATGGGGCCGTACGGCAGGTGCGTGTACGCGTGCGACAACAATGTCGTCGATCACCAGATCGTGATGATGACCTTCGAAAACGGCGTAAAGGCAAATCTTCGGATGACGGCGTTCACCGCTTGCGGCGGGCGCATCATGCGGTTCTATTGCACGAAAGGGGAGATCGACATGGAGGATGAAACGGGCACCGTCCGTGTCCGTCCGTTCGGGAAAGAGGTCGAGACGATCGACATCCGTGCCTTGCAGGAAGGGGGGCACAACCATGGCGGCGGCGACGCGGGGCTCATGCACGAGTTTTACAGCGTTCTATGCGGGGAAGAGGACGCGCCCACCCGCCTCGAAAGTTCGGTGGAAAGCCACCTCATGGCGATCCGCGCAGAAGAATCCCGCTTGAAGGGCGGCGTTCCCCTGAAAGTCCACGCGGAATAAAAACCGCACATTGATCGAAGCAAGACCGCCCCGCATGGGGCGAAGAAAACAGGATCGTACTCCGCGGGATCCTCCCGCACCGCGGCATTCGCCGCAAGAATTCAGGAGGTAATGTATGAAGAAACTCTGTATCGCGCTCGCGCTTGCCGTCTCGTCCACGTTCGTCCTTGCGGCGTGCAAGAAGGATAAGCAGAGCGAAGAACCGTCCGAGAACGCCGCGTATAAGACGGTCGCCTTCGAGGAGACGGAAGCACTCTGCGCCGACAATGAGGGGCAGGGTTGGGTCATTCTCGAAGAACCGCTCGAAGGCGGGCTCCCCTCGCTCGGATACAAGGGGACTTTCCCCGAAGTGAAAACGATCTCCCTCTCCACGGGCTGGTCGTGCTTCGAGAAAACCCGCGATCATTTCGATTGGACGGTCATGGACGAGACGATCGCGTATTGGGCGGAGAAGGGCAAGACGATCAACATGCGCCTCTGCACGGACGGGCTCGTCCTCAATCAGGGCGTTGTGAACGGCTGCCCGAGCTGGCTCTTCGAGGCACCCTACAACGTTGCGAGCGAGTACAACGGCGAGGGGACGGATAAGAGCATCTATGCCGATCTCTCCAACGTGAAATATCAGGAACGCCTCCGCATCTTCCTCGAAGAGTTCGCGGGGCATTACGGTGCCGCGGATTACCCTTACCGCGACGCGATTGAAGTCGTCGAGCTCCGCGGCTACGGGATGGTGGGGGAATGGCACTCGGGCTACAATCAATATCCGAGCGTCGAGGCGAGGACGCAGGCCCTCCGCAATACGATCAAGGCTTGGCGGGACGCATGGGGCGATACTCTGCTCGTTCTCTCCTGCACCTATGAATTCCTCCCCTCGATGGGCGGGATCACGAGTGCCGCCAATTACGACGAGTTCATGCATTGGATGGGCTATGATTACGCCCTCACGCTCGACAATATCACCTTCCGCCGCGACGGGATCGCGTTCGCACTGCGGGAATGGGATTCGCGCATGGCGAGGGACTATTTCGACCTCAATACGGGTTTGCCTCTTCTCGGCGAGATCGGCGACGGCTACGCGAAACACGCGGAAGATTCCGCCTACCCGCTCTTCGAGGCGATGAACGAGGCCCTTCATAAGTGGCGCGTCAACTATCAGACGGTCATCGGCTGGGTCGCGCAGGATTTCGATATCGTCATCCGGGAACAGCCCGCGCTCGTCGAGTATTTCAACCGCTACATGGGTTACCGCCTCGTGCCCGACACGGTGCAGTATTCCCATCAGGTGAAGGCTGGCGACAAGCTCTATCTCAATTCTCTCTGGACGAACAAGGCGATGGGCAGGTGCTGGACCGATCACGACCTTTCCGTCTATCTTCTCGACGGAGAGGGGAACGTCGTCTACACGGGTACGGACGC
>CANPWF010000007.1 GCA_947581885.1 uncultured Clostridia bacterium | reverse complement strand
GCGATGCTCGCTTGCAACTCCTTCCCCGGGTGCTCTGCGGGCACATCGAGGACGCGCTCGACGCGTATACCTTCGCGCAGATCAACGACGGCAACGCCATTGCCATCCCCTTCGCCAAGGGGTACGGCTGGGGCGGGGAGCTCAACCTCACCTACATCTTCGAAAAGCTCTTTTCGGAACCTTCGGGCGGCGGCTACCCCAAGGAACGCGCCGTGCCCGAGAAGCGCAACAAAAAGATTTTGGACGGCGTGCGGGAAGCCGCTTTCCGCCCCCTTCCCGAGATTTTGGAGAGCCTTAATATCGATCTCGTGCGGGGTGCCCTCGCGGGGGAGGTTTTCCGTCGGGAATTTTCCCGCTGCGCCGACCCCGTTTTGAAAAAAACGGTGGAGAGGATCTTGGGGTAAGAGCGACCGCCCGACACTTAACGTGCGAATGGATTGACAAAGGACGGGGATTCGGATATAATAGGGATAGAGGAGCCTATGCGGAAAAGGACCAAAACGATAGCTTTGTTGCTGTTGTCGGGCGCGTTCGTGATGTGCGCCGCGGCTCTTTCCGCATGCGATCAGATCCTTCCCGAAGAGCAAATTTCCGAATCTTCCGAGCAAGCGACGGCGGCCTCGCACATGCACTCCTTCGGCGAATGGGAAGAGACCCTTCCCACCTGCACCGAACGGGGTTTTCGCGTACGCGCGTGCGCGACGTGCGGGGAAGAGCAACGGGAGATCCTTCCCGCGCTCGGGCACGATTGGAAGAATATCGAAGCCAAGGTCTCCACCTGCACGGAGCACGGCTTTCTGCATCGCCGCTGCGAACGGTGCAAAAAGGACGAGACGGTGAACTTCTCGCTCGCCGAGCACAGTTGGAGCGCGGTCGAAGTGCAAAAGGAGCCGACCTGCACGGAGGCGGGGCTTCGTTCCGCTGTTTGCGCGGTGTGCGGCAAACGGGAAAACGAGCAGACGATCCCCGCCAAGGGGCACTCCTTCGGGGAATGGAAAACGGAGAAGGAACCCGACTGCACGGAGAGCGGGATCCAAACGAGGGAATGCACGGTCTGCCCCCATACGGAGAGCCGCAACGTCGACCCCTTGGGGCATCGGTGCGAGCAGAACTTCACCGTCGATATCGAGCCGACGACGGAGAGGGCGGGGGAGAAGTCCCGCCACTGCCTCTTCTGCGACTACCGTGCGGACATCACGCCCGTTGAACCGCTCGGCGAAAATACGACGTTCACCCTCTCCCTTTGCACGATCTTCGGCGAAGCCCTTCCCGCCTGCGAGCCCGTTTTCACCGTCCGCGACGAGACGGGCGAAGTCGTTCGCGAGGGCCCCGAGACGAGCTTTTCTCTCCCGTCGAAGTACTACACCGTTTCGGTGAGCGGCTTGCCCGAAGGGTATGTTCCCTTGGAGAGCTATAAACTCTCGCCCGCATTGCCCGCGTGCGAACTCCGCATTCCGACTTCCCTTCGCCCCTACGAGCCGTCCAAACAGCCCGGGCAACCCACCAGCCCCTATAACGGGACGAGATTCCGCCTCGGCGACATCATGTTCGATATGCAAGTGCAGGAGATCGGCTTAAATCCCGAGGACGATCGCAAGGTTTTGCTCTCCGAATATTTCGAAAATTACAAGGCGGTCATTTTCAACCTGTACTTTTACAGTTGCTCCGCGTGCGTTGCGGAGATGCCCGCCTTCGTGGAGGCATACAACACCCTGTCCTCGACGGGGAAGCCCTACGGCGAGGAAGTCGCCTGCCTGATGCTCGACGTTATCGTCGATTACAACATCGGGGAGTTCGAGACCTGCCGCCGCTTCAAGAGGCAGACGAACTTCTATTTGACGAATTATACCGCCGCGTATAATATCCCCATGCACGTCATTCACGAAGCATGGCTGCGCTCCTTCTTCCAGAAGATCACGGGAGGGCTTTCGCCCTGCACCGTCCTCGTGGGGAGCGACGGCGTGATCCTCGAAAGTCATGTCGGTTCGATGTCTGCGGCGGGGTTCACGCAAATGATGCAACGGGGGATAAACCGCTACGACGCGATCCGCGATTGGCGCGTTTCGATGGGCTTGGAAGAGAGGGAAACAAGTTCCGTTTCCCATTCCGACGCTCCCGCTCTCATTCCCGATAAAAGGAGATTTGTATGAAAAAGTTACTTGTTGCTTCCCTTTCCCTGCTCTTTGTGTTCGCGTTCGTCGGATGCAAGGAAAAGGAGCCCGAGGTCACCGACCCGAACGCCGACGTTTTCACGGTGAAGCTGGAACTCGGGAAGGGCGTTTCGCTCTCCTCCGTCGACGCGAAGCTGTGTGACGAAGAGGGCTACGAATTGGGCACGGCGACCTTGCAGAAGGGGAACAACACCCTTCCCAAACCCGAAGAGGATCCCTACTATATCGTCTGTTCCGTTTCCGCCGAATACGATTGCCCCGTCGTGTATGCCGACGGCACCGCAACGGCGACGGTCTCCGTTCAAAAGGCGGACGGGGAGTACACCTTCACGGCGTTCGCGAAGAATGCGGACAAGACGAAGAATTTCACGATGCAGATGTGCGATAACGTAACCGGTTGGTGCAACCTGCCCGCCACTCTCGACGAGAGCGGGACGAAGTTCGTTGCCGTCATCGCATATAACGAAAACTACGAATTCGAGATCAAACTCGACGGCGAGATCATTTTCGCCTACGACTTCCCCTTCACGGCGGAGCAACGCTTTACCGTCGTCGATCTTGCGGAGTAAAACGAAGAGGTCAAGATGAAACAGCGCGTCCGCAACTGTATCGCCGCCCTGTTGGCGACGCTCGCAGCCGTCCTGCTCTTTGCGGGATGGGGGCTTTTGCGTGCGCCCGCGACGGAAGCGGACGCTGTGATCCTCTCCACCCTTCCCGAAGGCTTGGAAGATCTCTTCACCGACTATACCCGCACCAAACTTTCTCCCCGCTATGCGAGCGAGAGGGCGATCTCCGCGCTCAAACAGACGTACAGCGGCAACAACGCCGCGCTCTCCGTGCTCGACCGCGCGGATTCCGTCCTGCACGGCGACGTTCGCTTCGATAAGAGCCGCGAATTTTCGACCGAAGAGGATGCCGAAAACAAGATCGCGCAATACGGGGATATCGACACCTATTCCAACTCCACCCTGCATTGGATGTATTCCGCGTCCGATCTCTTGGTGACGGGGGTATACGGCAAGGCGAGCACGACGTTTACGGTGTATGTCGATGCCGACGAGGGGGCGAAACTTCCCCATATCGTCCTTGTAAAACCGCACGGATATTTTTACGATAGAGGCGGATACCGCTCCACGCAATACTTGTATAGCGGGGCGAATACCTTTTCTTCCCCCTACGACGCGTGCGCGGTGTATCTTGTAAACCCCTACACCGAGGACACGCAGGGGGGCGACGTACGCGTCTACATCGAGGGTGGAGATTTTTATCCCGTCTTTGAGAAGGGGGGAGATAAGGAAGCGTTCCTCGGGGAACTTCGAGAGTACGAAACGAGGCGGAGAGCGGACGGCGCCGTTCCCGATCTTGCCGAACTTTGCACCGATTTTGCCCTGATCACCACCACGTCGTCCAGCCTGTACGAGACGTATATCACGCAGAAAGTCATCGACCCCGAGGAAAACCTCGAACTGTGGGGGGATCTCTTCACGAAGGTGTACGAATTCAACGGGATCCCGACGAGCCCTTCTTCCCGCCTCGGGAAATATTACGATCCCCGCATCCAAGGCGTTCGCCTCAATTTCCGCTACATGCAGCCGATAAAAAACTCGGGCGCGTATGCTACCGCCTACCATATCGGATTTTACGAGGAACACTACTGGTTCGCCAATTTCCATAACTACAAAAATCCCGTCGGGAGTCACCAAACGACGCAATACAACATCTTCGCGATGGGGCACGAGATGGGGCATATGCTCGATACGGACGGAAGAACGTTCGCCGAGACGACGAACAACGTCACGGCGGCGTTCGTCTATCTCAAATGTATGGGGCTGAACGTCCCCAAGGATTGGGTGCCCTACGAAAGGTCCCTTCAAAACCTCGTCAACGATCAAAATATCGACGGGAAGGCATACGACGACGGCAAGATCCTCTACACAGAGGGCGATTACGACCATAACTACATGGTATGGTGGTATCTCGAAAACTGTTTCCCGAACTATTGGTCGGATCTCAACGCCCTGTACCGCTTCGGCGAGAAGAATTTGTACGACGAAGAGGAGCGGATGGTGTACAATTCCTCCCTCGTGACGGGGGTGGATTTAAGCGGATATTTCGACCGCTGGGGCATGTATCTTACAAGTTCTTCGGGTCGCTTCGTTTTAAGCAACGCGTCGCAGACCTTCCGAAATCTCATGCAGGAGGCGAAAGAGAACCACCTCATCGAGGAGAGATTCGATCGCTTCTACTATGCGGACGATGCCGAATACGACTATGTCCGCACCCATGAAAAAGGGGAATGCGATCTGCAAAAACCCGCCCTCTCCGTTTCGAATAAGAACGGGAAGAACGTCCTCTCCATCGGGGGAAGTTCGCCATCTCTTCTCGGCTATGAAGTGCGCGTTTCGGTGGGGGAGGAAGAGCGGACGGTGGGCTTCACCCGCTCCGCGCAGTTCACGGATACAAACAGCTATTCCAAAAGCCCGCGCTATCGGGTGATCGCCGTCGACCGCTTCTTCCGCACGAGCGAACCGAGCGACTACGCGGCGGGCGGCGAGGCGGTCTCCTCGGGCGTTTGCAGGGTGAACGGGAAGAATTACCTCAATTTTGAGGACGCGCTCACCCATGCGGAAAACGGCGACACGATCGAACTTCTCGCCGATTGTTCCGCCGAACAGCATTCCCTCGTGAAGAATATCACGATCGCCGTCGCGCCCGAGGCGGTGGGCGACGTGCACCTTTTCAGCAACGCGACGGGGCAGCTCTTCACGATCAGCGCGGACATTCGTTTTGTCGGACGGGAGAACGCCCGCCTCGTCATCGAGGGCAACGGCATCCAACAGAGCAATCCTTTGATCTATGCGTCGGGCGGGACGTTGACGGCGGAATACACCCTGTTCCGCGGGCACACGTCGAGCTTCCTCGGCGGGGCGATCTACGCGAACAACCCCTTAACGCTTCGCCACTGCTTCTTCGAAAACTGCACGGGGCCCGACGGCGACTTCATCACCGTGATGCAGAACAAGACGACCATTTTGGAGGATTGCACCTTCGACGGGATCGGCACCGACGTGTATGTGAAAAGCGGCGGGACGCTCGTCTTTGAGAAGAATATCTCCGCCTTCACCATCGGCATGCAGGACGGGGCGAACATTCAGTACAGCGGTTTCGAGCCTTCGGGGGAAGAACTTCGGAAATTGACGAAAGGGGACGGCTCCCATGCCGTTGCGAAAGAGGGGGTCATCACCTTCGAAAAGGGGAACTATCCGCTGTATTTCTCGGACGGCGAAAAGGAATATGAATACCGTTCGGATGGGCGGTTCGTGTTCGGCTCCGAGCCCTCCTTCTTCGGCGATAAGTACGCCGTCGAATACCGCGACGAGGAGACGGGGCAGACGTACGTTGCGGGCGATTTGATCCTTCCCGAGAAGGAGATGCACTTTTTCTGCACCCTCGGCAGCAACGTTTCCGTCGCTTTGCACTACAAGGGCGGAGACGTTTCGAAGTCCCTCCGCGCGGACGGGCGGGTGTACCTTCCCCACTTTGACGGGAATGCCCGCATCGCCGCATGGAAGGCAAGCGACGGCACCGTGTATGCGGTCGGAAGCACCGCACCCGCCGCGGTGGGTTCGCTCTATCCCGTCTACGTCGGGTATTTCCGCTACGATTTTCTCGTGCGGGGCGAAGTGCAAGAGGGCGGATATGCCGCCTACGGCGATCCGATTTCTTTGCCGGAACTTTCCGAAGAGGGCTTTTGCGGGTGGTTCGGCTACGGCGAGCTGTTGAACGGTCCTGTTTCCGCGAAGGGGGACGAAATGTTTCTCGCCATCTTCGAAGGGGACGAACTTCCCGAAACGCCCTTCGAACCTTTCGAACCCGTCGAGCCTTCCGAGCCCTCCGAACCCGCGGCACCCGATATCTCCGAAACGCCCGAAACACCCGAAACGCCCGAAACACCGCAAAAGCCCGTCTCGCCGCCGACGCAGGACTCTTCCTCGCAAGCGGAGAGCGGTTCAAACGGCAAGGCTTCGGGAGAAAAGAGCGGATGCGAAGGGGCGATCGCGGCTTCCCCGCTCCTCCTTCTCGGGCTCGCCCTTCTCCTCAAAAAGAGAAAGAAATAAAAGTTTCAAAAAAACAGCTCCCTGCGACCGATCGCGGGGAGCTTTTCGTTTGGTGAATTTCTAAATCGCGACGAGGAGGGCGAGGGCGGAGAGGGCGGCGGCGAGGGCGGGAACGGAGACGGCGGCACCGTATTTGACGAACTTCCCGAAGCCGAGTTTCGCGCCGTACCGTTCGGAGATCGCCCCGAACATCAGCCCCGCGAGCGCACCGACGGGGGTCAAGAGGGCTCCGAGATTGGAGCCGACGATCGTCGCCATCACCGCGGGGACGGAACCCCCCGAGGCGGAGAGCACCGAGGCGAACAGTTCGCTCATCGGGATGTTGTTGATGAGGTTGGAGACCAAAAAGGAGGAAACGCCGTACGCGATCACGGGGGGAGCCCCGTCGAGGAGCCTTGCGAGTTCCGCCGTCACCCCCTGCCCGTCGAGTGCGCTCACGAGCACATACATCGAGAGCATAAAGGGGATGAGTTGCCACGGGGCGCGTTTCAAACACCCGAGTACCGCCTTGGGCTTTTTTCGTTTTGCGGCGCAGTAGATGAGGGAGAAGAGGAAGAGCCCGCCCGCCGCCGAGACGGCGACGATCCACATCGGCGCCCCGAAGGAAGGCCCCACCGCAAGAAGGAGGGTGCACGAGCCGAGCACAACGATCCCCGCGATGAGTTGGGGTTTATCTTCGGGGTGAACGTCCTCGGCTTCCCCCTCCATGGGGAGGGAAAGGCTCTTCCGAAAGAGAAGATAGAGGACGGGCAGGGCGATAAGCCCCGCGAAGAGGGTGGGAAGAAGGCTGTACTTCAAGTAGTCGACGAAGCCGATCCCAAAGCAGGTCGCAAGATAGATATTGGTGGGATTCCCGATGACGAGTGCCATGCTCCAGGTATTCGCGGCGACGAATTCCGCCACGAGATAGGGGATGGGGTCGATATCCGCATGCTTGCAAAAATAGCAGAGGAAGGGGGTAAAGGAGAGGATGATCACGTCGTTCGACGTAAACACGGTGAGCACAGAGACGACGAAGTACAGGATAAAGAAGAGTTTCTTTCTGCTCGACTTCGCGCGGTGGAGGGCGACGTTCGCCAAATAGCGGAAGAAGCCGACTTCATCCAAAAAGACGGAGAGCATCGTCATCGCGAGGAAGAGGGCGAGGATCTTCAAGGGATTCACCGCCGTATCCGCGACGAGGGAACGCCCGAGGGACGTTAGGTCGACGCACCCGCACGCGAGGAGCACAACTGCACCCAAAAGCGCGGCGAGCCAATAGGTGGAGACCGTGATTTTCCCGAGCCGCAGGCGGGGCAAAAACAGCACGCCGCCGAGCATTAGAAGGCAGGTCGCGGCGCAAATCAAAACCGTGGTGAGCATATTCGTAAAAAGCCGTCGTTTTTTTGCGGCACATATTGTAGCGGAATTACGGGGATTTGTCAAACGTTTGAACGAAAAAAATCATGGGGGAGAATTTCTTTTTCTCGGTCCTTCTCCTCGGCTCCCCCGCCTCACCTCATTTCGAGCGCAGTCGAGAAATCTCGCAAGTCTCCCAACACACATGTACGTATGGAGTTGGGCGGGATCCCTTCACTTCGTTCAGGATGAGGTGGGGGCGCGTACACCGTCCGCCCCCCACTCGGCTCCCCCCTTGAGGGGGAGCTGTCGCGCCCCGCCCTTGGGGCGTGACTGAGGGGGTATGATTGCACGGCACTGTATAATCACGTCATTCCGAGCCGTCCCTGCGGTGCCCTTGCGCAGGGACGAGTCGCCCCGCCTTATTCTGTTTCTTCCTTGGGCGGCACGAGCGCGTCCTTGCGCGAAGTAGGAATCACCTTAGACTTAAAACTGCGGTGACCCGTTCGACACGCCGCAAGGACAGCGGCGGCTACTTCGCCTTACGGCTCGTGCGCCCTTCGGTCGGGCAGGGTGACGTATTTATAGCCTTTCCGTACACTCAACCCCCTTTGCCCCTTTGGGGCACTTCCCCCGGAGGGGGCAGCGAGGGGAAAGGGCGCACAAGCCTCCGTGTTCTACATGGTGAAGAGCGGGGCGGGAGACGAAAGTACAGTGCGGCGAGCGGATCGGATGGGGCGCGTGAGGGGTTCCCCGCGGAAAAAATCAAAAAAATTTCCGAAATTCGGTGATTTTCGACAAAAAAAGAGAAAAAATCCCCTGTGAAATCGTTGACAGGGGGTTGACTTTATGGTATGATAATCAAAGCTGTGTCATTGTGCCGGCGTATAGGGATGAAGTGAAAAGTTACTGAAAAATCGAGGCGTGAAAGCCCCTCGGCAGATAATTTTCACCGACAAGTGTGGGGGCCCGACTCCTGCGACGAACCGAGGCTTTTGCGAGAAAACATCGCAAACATCGCGCTGTTTTTTTGATGAAAGGACCTCGATACGCACGGATAAGTTGACGCGGAGAAAACAGTTCGGAAAGAAAAGGAGAACAAACCATGGCAAGTCAGAAGATCAGGATCAAATTGAGTGCGTACGACCACGCTCTTGTCGACGAGGCGGCGAGCCGTATCGTCGAGACGATGCAGAAGGGCGGAGCCAAGATCAGCGGCCCCATCCCGCTCCCCACCGAGCGCGAGATCGTCACCATCCTCCGCAGTCCCCATAAAGATAAGGATTCGCGCGAGCAGTTCGAGATGCGCACGCACAAGCGCATTATCGACATCTATTCGCCCAACGCCAAGCTCTTGGACAGTATCCATCTTCCCGCGGGCGTAGACATCAAAGTAAAACTCGGATAAGCAATACTGCAAAGGCGGTATTCGAAAATAAAAAAGGAGTGAACTTTATCTATGAGTAAAGCAATCATCGGCCGCAAAGCGGGCATGACGCAGATCTTTGCGGAGGACGGGAAAGTGATCCCCGTCACGGTCATCGAAGCGGGCCCCTGCCCCGTCGTGCAGGTCAAGACGGAGGAGACGGACGGCTACACCGCTTTGAAGCTCGGGTTCGGCGAGGCGAAGGAAAAGGATCTTACCAAGCCCGATCTCGGTCAGTTCAAAAAGGCGGGCGTGAAGCCCTGCAAGGTTTTGAAGGAAGTGCGGCTCGACAGTGTGGAAGGTTACACGGTCGGCTCCGAAGTCAAGGCGGACGTGTTCGCCGCGGGCGACAGAGTGGACGCGAGCGGCGTTTCCAAGGGTCACGGGTTCACGGGCGTTATCAAAAAGTGGAACCAGCACCGCCTCAAAGAGACGCACGGCGTTGGCCCCGTACACAGGGAGCCGGGCTCCATGGGGTCCATCAGCGATCCCTCGCGCGTGTTCAAGCACAAGCACCTCGCGGGGCAGTGGGGCGTTGAAAACGTCACCGTCCTCAACCTCGAAGTGGTGCGCGTCGATACGGCACGCAACGCGATCCTCGTGCGCGGTGCGATCCCCGGTCCCCGCGGGAGCATCGTGACGCTGAGAACGAGCGTGAAGCACAGCAAATAAGGAGCGAGAAAAATGGCAAACGTGAAAGTATACAACATGTCGGGCGCAGAGGTCGGATCGTTAGAGCTCTCCGATAAGGTTTTCGGTGCCGATTACAACGAGGCACTCATTCATCAGGCGGTCGTCACCTATCTCGCCAACCAAAGGCAGGGGACGAAGTCGACGCTCACCCGCACCGAAGTGCGCGGCGGCGGCGTAAAGCCGTGGCGGCAGAAGCGCACGGGCAGAGCTCGCCAAGGTTCCATCCGCGCTCCGCAGTGGATCAAAGGCGGCGTGGTGTTCGCACCCAAGCCCCGCGACTTCTCCAAGAAGATGAACACGGCGGCGAAGAGAGGGGCGTTCCTCTCGGCACTCTCCAAGAAACTTGCCGACGGCGAACTCATCATCGTGGACGAGCTCAAAGTCTCCGCTCCCAAGACGAAGGAGATGGCGGCGTTCCAAAAGGCTCTTCATCTCGAAAAGCGCACCGTCGTCGTCATGGACGAGGCGAACGCGGACGTTGTTCTCGCCGCCCGCAACCTCGAAAAGCTCTCCACGATCTCCGTGGACGAGATCAACACCTACGAGGTCGTCTCGAACGCCGTCGTTGTCCTCACCGAGGGCAGCGTGAAAAAATTGGAGGAGGTGTACGCGTAATGGTACCCGAGGACATCATTTTAAGGCCCGTGCTCACCGAGAAAGGCTACGACGGGATCGCGGACAAGAGATATACCTTCGTCGTCCGCCGCGACGCGAACAAGACGCAGATCAGGATCGCCGTCGAGACGATGTTCGGCGTAAAGGTCAAGAAGGTCAACACCGTCACCCAGCGCGGGAAGCTCAAGAGAATGGGCAGGAACGAGGGGTACACCCCCACCGTGAAGAAAGCGATCGTCTCCCTCGCGGACGGAAGCAAGGGCATCGACTTCTTCGACTCGCTCTCGTAAGGTAAGGGAGGAAAAGCAACATGGCAGTCAAGAGATATAAACCCACATCCGCCGCACGCCGTCTCATGACGGTGCCCGTCTACGGAGACATTTCCAAGGCGAAACCCGAACGCGCCCTCCTCGAAGATCAGCGCAAATCGGGCGGCAGGAACAACATGGGGCGCATCACCGTCCGTCACATCGGCGGCGGCAACAAGAGAAAATACCGCATCATCGATTATAAGAGGAATAAGGACGGGATCCCCGCGACGGTGAAGTCCATCCAATACGACCCCAACCGCAGTGCGAACATCGCCCTCCTCGTGTATGCGGACGGCGAGAAGAGGTACATCCTCGCTCCCGTCGGGCTCAACGTAGGGGACACGGTGATGAGCGGCGCGGGCGCGGACATCAAGGTGGGCAACGCGTTGCCCTTAACGGATATCCCCGTCGGCACGACCATCCACAACATCGAGATGAAGCCGGGGCGCGGCGGGCAGATCGCGAGAGCGGCGGGCATCGCGGCGCAGATCATGGCGCGGGAAGGCGCGTATGCGACGATCAGGATGCCTTCGGGCGAAATGCGGCTCATCCCCGTCGGCTGCAAGGCGACGATCGGTCAGGTCGGCAACGTCGAGCATGAGATCATCCGCGTGGGCAAAGCGGGCAAGACGAGACATCTCGGCACCCGCCCCACGGTGCGCGGTTCGGTCATGAACCCGAACGACCACCCTCACGGCGGCGGCGAAGGCAAGTCTCCCGTCGGGCATGCGGGTCCCGAAACCCCTTGGGGCAAGCCCGCGCTCGGCTACAAGACGAGAAAGAAGAAGAATCCGACGAGCAAGTTCATCCTCAAACGGATCAATTAAAGGAGGGAGACACGATGTCGAGAAGCGTAAAGAAAGGACCTTATGTCGAAGCGAAGTTGCTCGCAAGGATCGAAGCGATGAACGCTGCGAACGAGAAGAAGGTTTTGAAAACATGGTCGCGGGCGTCCACGATCTTCCCCGATATGGTGGGTCACACCATCGCGGTGTACGACGGCAGGAAGCACGTGCCCGTCTACATCACCGAAGATATGGTCGGTTGCAAGCTCGGGGAATTCGCTCCCACGAGAACGTTCAAAGGGCACACGTCGGCTAAGACGACGGCTCCCGGGAAGTAAGGAGGCGGATCATGGCGAGCAATATGAAGAAAAAAGCCGATCGGGTAGAGGAAAAGCGCGAAAAACGCCCCTATGCGGTCGCAAAGTATATCCGCGTTTCCCCTTATAAGGTGCGCACGGTGCTCGATCTCATTCGCGGCAAGAGCGTGAGGGAAGCCGACGCGATCCTGCAAAACAGCGTGAACGGCGGGGCGGCTCCCACGAGGAAAGTCCTCATGAGCGCGGTCGCGAATGCCGAACACAATCAGGGCATGGACAGGGCGGACCTGTACGTCGCGGCGTGCTATGCGGACGGCGGTACGAGCCTCAAACGCATGCAGCCCGTCTCCAAGGGGAGAGGGCATGCGATCCTCAAAAGAACGAGCCACATCACCGTCATCCTTGACGTGAAGAAAGCGGAGGGAGAACTTTAATGGGACAGAAAGTAAATCCTCATGGATTGAGAGTAGGCGTTATCAAAGGTTGGGATACGCAGTGGTATGCCGATAAGAAGGAATTCGCGGCATATCTCAAAGAGGATAACGTCATCCGTACCTTCCTCAAAAAGAAATACTATGCGGCGGCTGTCTCGCGCATCCTCATCGAGAGGGCGGCGGGCAAGATCGTCGTCACCATCAACACGGGCAGGCCCGGCGTGCTCATCGGAAAGGCGGGCGCGGAGATCGAGGTCATCAAGAAAGACCTCGCCAAACTCACGGGCGGCAAGCAGGTGATCATCAACGTCACCGAAGTGAGAAAGCCCGACGCGGACGCACAGCTCGTTGCGGAGGGCGTTGCAGCCCAGCTCGAAAAGCGTATGTCGTTCCGCCGCGCCATGAAACAGGCGATCGGCAAGACGATGCGTGCGGGCGTGAAGGGCATCAAGATGCAGGTCTCGGGCCGTCTCGACGGGCGCGAGATCGCGGGCACCGAACACTATCACGAGGGGTCGATTCCCCTTCAAACGCTTCGCGCGGATATCGATTACGGCTTTGCGGAAGCGCACACGACGTTCGGCATGATCGGCGTGAAGTGCTGGATCTACAAGGGCGAAGTCCTCAAAGGCGCGAAGAAGGCGGAAGGAGGCAAGTAATGTTAATTCCCAAGAGAGTGAAGAGGAGAAAGCAGCACCGCGGCTCGTTGAAGGGCGCGGCGCACAAGGGCAACGTCGTCGCCTATGGGGAATACGGTCTTGTCGCCGAAGAGGCGGGTTGGATCAAATCCAATCAGATCGAAGCCGCCCGTATCGCCATGACGAGGTTCATCAAGCGCGGCGGGCAGGTATGGATCGATATCTTCCCCCACAAGCCCATTACCCGTCACCCCGCCGAAGCCCGTATGGGTTCGGGCAAGGGCGGCGTGGAGTTCTGGGTCGCCGTGGTGAAGCCCGGGAGAGTGATGTTCGAGATGGCGGGCGTGCCCGAGGACGTGGCGAGAGAAGCCATGCGTCTCGCGGCGCACAAGCTCCCCATCAAATGCAAATTCGTAAAGAAGGAAGCGGCAGAGGCCGCGAATCTTGCAGAAGGCGGTGAAGCGCAATGAAAGGGAATGAGATCAAGGGCATGACCGATGCCGAGCTCGACAAAAAGCTCAAAGATTTGAAGAGCGAACTTTTCAACCTTCGGTTCCGCCATGCGAGCGGGCAGCTCGAAAATCCGCTGTCCATCCGCACCTGCAAGCGGGACATCGCGCGTGTCAATACGGAGATCCGCGCCCGTCAGGCAAAGTGAGGTGGGCAAGATGGAAAGAAATCTGAGAAAAGAAAGAGTGGGGATCGTCATCTCCGACAAGATGGACAAGACGGTGGTCGTCGCCGTCACGGAAAAGCGCAAGCACCCCGTGTACAAAAAGACGATCACAAAGACGAAGAAATTCAAGGCGCACGACGAGAACAACGAGTGCGGCGTGGGCGATACCGTCCGCATCGCCGAGACGAGAAAGCTCTCGAAGGATAAAAATTGGCGCGTCGCCGAGATCGTCGAGAAGGCGAAGTAAGGCGGGAGGAGAAGAAAAATGATCCAACCTCAAACAAGATTGAAGGCGGCGGACAATTCGGGCGCGAAGGAGCTGATGTGCATCCGCGTGCTCGGCGGCAGTTTCAGAAGGTCGGGAAACATCGGCGACGTGATCGTCGCTTCCGTCAAGACCGCGACCCCCGGCGGAGCCGTGAAGAAGGGCGATGTCGTGAAGGCGGTCATCGTGCGGAGCAGCAAGGGTCTGCGCCGTCCCGACGGCACCTATATCCGCTTCGACGACAATGCGGCGGTCATCATCGACGCGCAGAAGCAGCCCAGAGGCACCCGTATCTTTGGGCCGATCGCGAGAGAACTCAGGGAGAAGGACTACATGCGTATCATTTCCCTCGCTCCCGAGGTATTGTAAGGAGGGTGCAGGATGAACGTCAAAGTCAACGATACCGTGCTCGTGATCACGGGCAAATATAAGGGAAAGCAGGGGAAGGTCCTCAAAACCGAACCCAAAACGAACAGAGTCATCGTCGAGGGCGTGAACCTCGTGCACAAGCACGAGAAGGCCCGCAAGGCGAACGATACGAGCCGTATCGTCACCGAAGAGGCCCCCATCGACGTGAGCAACGTCGAACTCGTCTGCGACAAGTGCGGCAAGGCGACGCGGGTCGGACACGCCGTGGTAGACGGCAAGCGCGTCCGCGTTTGCAAGAAGTGCGGCGCGGTGCTCGACAAGGCGTATGCCAAGAAAGCGAAGAAGGCCGCGGCTGCGGAGCAGAAAGAGGAAGCTCCCAAGAAACGCACGAGAAAGCGCACCCAGAAAACGTCCGAAACGCCCGAGACCGCCGAGACGGCAGCTCCCGCGACGGAAAAGGGCGAGGAGTGAGGTATAGACCATGGCAGACAAGAAAGCGGAAAAGAAACCCGAGGCGAAACTCTCCCTCGCGGACAGCAGGGTGAGACAGCAATACCTCACCGAAGTCGTGCCCTATCTCATGCAGAAGTTCGGCTACAAGTCGATCATGCAGGTCCCCAAGATCGAGAAGATCGTCATCAATACGGGGCTCGGCGACATCAAGGATAACCAGAAGCTCATGCAGACGGTGGAAAAGGAGCTCGCCCTCATCACGGGGCAGAAGCCCATCTACCGCAAGGCGACCAAGTCCGTCGCGAACTTCAAGCTCCGCGAGGGGATGAACGTCGGGCTCAAAGTGACGCTGCGCGGCAGGAAGATGTACGACTTCTACGATAAGCTCGTCTCCATCGCCCTTCCCCGCGTGCGCGACTTCCGCGGCGTTTCGGATAAGTCGTTCGACGGCAGGGGCAACTACTCGCTCGGGCTCAAAGAGCAGCTCATCTTCCCCGAGATCACCTACGATCAGGTGGAGAAGATCAGAGGCATGGACGTTTGCATCGTCACCACGGCGCAGACGGACGAGGAAGCGAGAGAACTGTTGAGGGCACTCGGAATGCCCTTCAAGAAGTGAGGAGAAAGACATGGCGAAGAAATCGATGATCAATAAACAGCAGAGAGAGCCCAAATTCTCGACGCGCGCCTACACGCGCTGCTCCATCTGCGGGAGACCTCACGCGGTTCTCCGCAAATACGGTGTTTGCCGTATCTGCTTCCGCAACCTTGCGTACAGGGGGGAGATCCCCGGCGTGAAAAAGTCGAGCTGGTAAGGAGGCAAGAGATGACGGATACCATTGCGGATATGCTCACAAGGATCAGGAACGCGCTCATGGTGAAAAAGGAAACGGTGGAGATCCCCGCTTCCAACATGAAACGCGCAATCGCCGATATCCTTTTGAAGGAAGGCTATGTGAAGGACGTTCGCGAGGAAGCGGACGGCTACAACGGCAAGCTCGTGATCAGCCTGAAATACACCGAGGACCGCAAGTCGGTCATCGGCGGCTTGAAGCGCGTCTCCAAGCCCGGGCTGAGAACATACAGCGGTGCGCAGGAAATGCCCAAAGTGCTCGGCGGGTACGGGATCGCCATCGTTTCGACGAGCAAAGGCATCATGACGGATAAGCAGGCGAAGGCGCAGAACGTCGGCGGCGAAGTGCTCTGCTACGTCTGGTAAGGAGGCGGAATATGTCGAGGATCGGAAAATTGAGTATTGCCGTCCCCGCGGGCGTGACGGTCGAGTTCCGGAACAGCGTCGTCACCGTCAAGGGTGCGAAGGGGTCGCTCTCCCGTAAAGTGACGGGCGCGATCGATATCAAAGAGGAAGCGGGCCATGTCCATGTGGTCGCGCTCAACGAGGAAAAAGAGACGGGTGCCCTTCACGGGCTGTACCGTGCCCTCATCGCCGATATGGTGAAGGGCGTTTCCGAAGGATTCACGAAGAGCCTCGAAGTGAAGGGTGTCGGCTGGAAGGCGGCGATGAACGGCGATAAACTCGTCCTTAACGTCGGTTTTTCCCACCCCATCGAGGTAAAACAGCCCGCGGGCATCACCATCGAATGCCCCTCGCCCACGGATATCAACGTGAAGGGGATCGACAAGGTCCTTGTCGGGCAAGTCGCCGCAGACCTTCGCGCCATCCGTAAACCCGAACCCTATCACGGGTACGGGATCCGCTACAAGGGCGAGCACATCGAACACAAGGAGGGCAAGACCTCCGGTAAGGGCAAGAAGTAAAGGAGCGTGAACCATGATAACGAAACAGGATAAAAATGCGGTCAGACAACGCCGCCACCTCCGTGTGCGGAAGCTCGTCTCCGGAACGGCGGAATGCCCGCGCCTGTCTGTGTACAGGAGCGAAAAGAATATCTACGTCCAGTTTATCGACGACGTGAGCGGTACGACGCTCGCCTCCTGCTCCACCCTCGAAAAGGCGGTCCAAGGCGAAGTCGCGGGAAAGACCAAGACGGAAGCGGCGAAGATCGTCGGCAAGATCGCAGGCGAACGCGCCAAGGAAAAGGGCATCGGCACCGTCGTGTTCGATCGGGGCGGCTACCACTACACGGGGCGCGTACAGGCCCTTGCGGACGGCGCACGCGAAGCCGGGCTTGAGTTCTGAGGAGGAGCGAGAAATGGCAAGAGAAAACAGACCGCAAAGAAGGCAGGAACAGGACGACGGCTTCATCAAAAAGCTGATCAGCATCAACCGCGTTTCCAAGACGGTGAAGGGCGGCAAGAACATGCGTTTCGCCGCGCTCGTCGTCGTCGGGGACGGCGCGGGCAAGGTCGGTTACGGGCAGGGCAAGTCCAAGGAAGTTCCCGAAGCGATCGAAAAGGCGACGCAGGCGGCGAAGAAGAATCTCGTCCGTGTGCCCATCGTCGATACGACCATTCCGCACGAACAGCTCGGCAAATTCGGCAAGGGCGCCGTTCTGATGCTCCCCGCCGCCGAAGGTACGGGCGTTATCGCGGGCGGTCCCGTGCGTGCGGTCATGGAGGCCGCGGGCATCAAGAATATCAGAACGAAATCGCACGGCACCCAGAACCCCGTCAACTGCGTGAAGGCGACCATCGCGGGCCTTGCGGAACTCCGCACGGCGGAAGAGATCGCGGCGATGCGCGGCAAGACGGTCGAGGAAATCGTGTAGGAGAAGAAAAATGGCAAAGATCAAAGTCACGCTCGTGAAAAGCACCATCGGGGAGATCGGGTCCGTCAAGGCGACGGTCGCCGCGCTCGGGCTCAGAAAGATCCGCTCCGAGAAGGTCTTTGAAGATTCCCCCTCATTGCAGGGTCAGATCAAGAAGGTCGCCCACCTCGTCAAGGTGGAGAGCGTAGAGTAAGGAGTAAGCAATGAGAATCGATACAATTTCCCCTGCGGAGGGATCGAGAACGCCCGCCAAGCGGTTAGGCCGCGGCATCGGCTCGGGGCTCGGCAAAACGAGCGGCAAGGGCCACAAGGGTCAGTGGGCGCGTTCGGGCGGCGGTGTCCGTCCCGGGTTCGAGGGCGGCCAGATGCCCCTCGCCCGCAGGATCCCCAAGCGCGGATTCCATAACAAATTCGGAAAGGACTACGTGATCGTCAACCTCGGCGACCTTGCGGATCTCCCCGCGGGGACCGTCGTGGATTACGGTTTTGTGCTTGAAAACGGGCTCGCGAAGGAAGTCAAGAACAACGCGGGGCTCAAAGTTCTCGGCGCAGGCGAACTCAACGTGAAGCTCACCGTCCGTGCGGCGAAATTCTCCGCAACGGCGAAGGAAGCGATCGAAAAGGCCGGCGGGACGGCGGAAGTCGTCAACGCTTGACCCTCGCGGGAGCCGGTATGAAGAAGATCAAGCTGGCGGTTCTGGGCTGCGGAGACAGGGGCAACGTGTATGCCTCGTACGCGCTCTCCCATCCCGATGAGGCGGAGGTCGTCGCCGTTTGCGACGTAGACCCCGTCGCCCTCAAATCGACGGGAGACAAGTACCGTCTTCCCGAGAACATGCGGTTTTCTTCCATCGACGCATTTCTCCGCGCAGGCGTGAAGTGCGACGCGGTCATCAACGCGACGATGGACCCCGCCCACTATGAGACGACGAAGAGGCTCATCAAGGCAGGATACAACCAACTGCTCGAAAAACCCGTCGTCAACAACGCGGCGGACCTCTACGAACTTCGCGACCTCGCGAGGGAAAAGGGCGTTTCCATCCTCGTCTGCCATGTGCTCCGCTATACGCCGTTCTATCGCTCGATCAAACAGGCGATCCTCGACGGAAAGATCGGGAAGATCCTCACGATGGAGATGAACGAGCACGTCGGCACGGTGCATTTCGCCGATTCCTTCATCCGCGGGAAATGGTCGGATGAGGACGTGTGCGGCTCGGGGCTTCTCCTGCAAAAGTGCTGCCACGATACCGACCTTATGTGTTGGCTCAACAACGCCACCGTTCCCGCGGCCGTATCGAGTTTCGGCGAACGCGCCTTCTTCACCGAGGACAACGCTCCCGAGGGCGCGACGGAGTTCTGCTATAACTGCCCTTGCGCGGGCGAATGCCTGTACAACGCGCAGAAGATCCACTTGGGGCTCGACAATTTGCCCTTCCAGACGTGGCGCGGCATCGGCAAGCACTACACCGAGATCACGCGGGAGGAAAAGGAAGTCTACCTTCGCGTTTCCGATTACGGCAGGTGCGTGTTCAAACTCAAACGCAACCTCGCCGATCGGCAGATGGTCACCGTGCGCTTCCGCAACGGGAGCATGGCGACGCTCACGGTGGTGGGCGGCGACGTTCTCCCCGGGCGGGATATCAACATCGTCGGCAGCAAGGGGAAGATCCAAGGCAGAATGGAGGACAACGTCTTTCATATCTACACCATCTCCCGTGAAAACGACGGCTACAAGAACGTCACCGAGACGGTGGATGTCACCGCGCAGCTCGGGGACGGACGGCACGGAAACGGCGACGTTTGCCTGATGCACGATTACGTTCGCTATCTTAACGGCGACAGAAGTTCTATTTCCATCACCGCTCTCGACGATTCCGTCAACGGACACCTGTGCGTGTACGCGGCGGAGAAGAGCCGCAAGGAAGGGACGTTCGTCCCTATCGACTAAGCGGGCGGCGGGATAAAGGAGTAACTTATGTTTGAAACGATCAAAAACGCCTTTCGGAACAAGGATATCAGAAGGAAGATCTTGCTCACCCTTCTGCTCCTCGCGGTATTCCGTCTCGGGTGCTACATCCCCGTGCCGGGCATCGACCGCGGGCAGTTCGAAACGGCGATCACGGGGAACGATTTCCTCACGTTGATGAGCGGCATCACGGGCAGCGCGTTGCAGAACGCGACGCTGTTCGCCCTCGGGATCGGACCGTACATCAACGCTTCCATTATCATGCAGCTTCTCACCGTCGGCATCCCCGCACTCGAAAGGATGTCCAAAGAGGGAGAAGAGGGCAGAAAGAAGATCAGCAACATCACCCGCTTCGTCACCATCGTTCTCGCGGTCGTGCAGTCGATCGGGATCATCGTCCTGTTCGGCAACCAGCAGGGCGCGATCAGGGCGGATCGGTTCCTCGGGCAGACTTGGCTCGCGGGCGTGTTCCTCACCATCGTCTACACGGCGGGCGCGATGCTCGTCATGTGGCTCGGCGAGCGCATCACCGACTTCGGCGTGAGCAACGGTATCTCGATGATCATCTTCATCGGTATCCTCTCGACGGCGGGCACCGCGATCCTCGAAAAGTTCAAGCAGGTATTTAACGGCGAAGTGAATCAGCTTTGGAACATCGGGCTCTTCCTCGTCCTCGCCGTGCTCATCTTCTTCGCGGTCGTGTATGTCGACTTGGCGGAGAGGAAGATCCCCGTCAACTATGCGAAGCAGGTGCGCGGCACCAAGATGTACGGTGGGCAGAGCTCGGTCATCCCGATGAAGATCTCGGGCGGCGGCGTTATGCCTCTCATCTTCTCGTTCGCGATCATCTCCTTCCCCAACATGATCATGAGCCTTGTTCCGAAGTGGAGCAACGCCCTCACTTGGTGGAACGAGCACTTCTCGAACGGGACGATCTGGTACATCCTCGCGCTGTGCGTGCTCATCTTCATCTTCTCCTTCTTCTATGCGCAGATCCAATTCAATCCCGAAGATGTCTCCAAGAGCATCCAGCAGAACGGCGGCTTCATTCAGGGTATCCGCCCCGGGAAACCCACGGCGCAGTACTTGAAGAAGATCAACAACCGCATCACCCTGTTCGGGGCGATCTACCTGACGCTCATCGCGTTCATCCCGTCCGTCGCCTTCTCTTGGGCAGGACAGGACCTCGTGAACGTGTTCTCTACAACGGGTATCCTCATCGTCGTCTCGGTCGCATTGGAGTTCGATAAACAGTTGCAGTCCCAGATCATGATGAAGAACTACAAGGGCTTTTTGAAGTAAATCCTACGACCGCATATAAGCGTCGCAATACGTCGTCGCGCTTACGTTTTCCTCGGTCACGTACGCATTAGTACGCTCCCTTCGGAAAGCCGCACGCGCCTTGTCTTGCTCGCTTCTCTGCGGTCTCAAATTGACGATCTTTTAAGGAGTGAAGCGTCGTGAAACTCATTCTTCTCGGTGCGCCCGGCGCGGGCAAAGGCACGCAGGCGACCAAGATCGCCGACAGGTACGGCATCGTCCATATTTCCACGGGGGACATCTTCCGTGCGAACATCAAGGCGGGAACGAAGATCGGGCTGCTTGCCAAGTCGTATACCGAACGGGGCGAGCTCGTCCCCGACGAAGTCACCGTCGACATCGTAAAGGATCGGCTCACTTGGGACGATTGCAAGAACGGCTACCTGCTCGACGGATTCCCCCGCAACCTCTTTCAGGCGAAAGAACTCGATACCTTCGCCGAGATCGATGGGGTGGTGAACATCAACATCGACCATAAACTTCTCATGGACCGCCTCTGCGGGAGAAGGGTATGCAGGGAATGCGGCGAGAGCTATCACGTCTCCACCTTGAACGGCAGAACGACGTGCGAACGCTGCGGCGGCGAACTCTACCAGCGCAAGGACGACAATCCCGAAACGGTGGACGCTCGCCTCGCGGTGTACAACGAACAGACCGCACCCCTCATCGATTACTATACGGAGAAGGGCATCATCCTCAACTTCACGGGATCCGAGGCTCCTGCCGACGTCCTGTTCGAAGAGATCAAGACGGTGCTCGACAGGCTGAAATGATCCGCCCCAAGACAGAAGCCGAGATCGCGCTCATGCGCGAACCCTGCGCGATCGTGCGCGACTGTCTCGCCTTCGTGGGGGAACGCGTCAAAGCGGGGATGACGACGAAGGAAGTGGACGAACTCGTCTATTCCTTCATCACCGCAAGCGGCGCGGAGCCGAGCTGCCTCGGCTACTACGGCTATCCCGCTTCGGCGTGCGTCTCCGTCAATGAAGTCGTCGTGCACGGCATTCCCGACGATCGGGTGCTCGAAGAGGGGGATATCGTCTCCGTCGACCTGTGCGCCTATAAGAACGGCTTCCACGGAGACGGGGCGAGGACCTTCCGTATCGGGAAGGTCTCCGAAGAGAAGGATAAACTCGTGCGCGTTGCCGAAGAGTGCTTCTTCCGCGCGATCGACGGCTTGAAGGCGGGCACGCCCCTCTACGATATCGGCTACCGCGTTCAAAAGCATGCGGAATCCAACGGCTTCTCCGTCATCCGCTCCTACACGGGGCACGGGATCGGGCGGGAGATGCACGAGGACCCTGCCGTCCCCAACGTCGGGAGAGCGGGCACGGGACCTCGGCTCGAAGCGAACACCGTCCTCTGCATCGAACCGATGATCGCGGCGGGAGGGTGGCGCGTCGGCATCGCAGCCGACGGATGGACCGCTTACACGCTCGACGGAAAGAGCGCGGCGCATTACGAAAATACCGTCCTCATCCGCGAGGACGGGGTGGAAATTCTCACACTGTAATCCAAAAAAGGGGGACCGCATGTCGAAAGACGACGTGATCGAAGCAGAGGGCAGGGTCATCGAAGCCCTTCCCAATACGACCTTCAAGGTACAGCTCTCCAACGGGCACGTGATCACCGCGTACATCTCGGGGAAGCTGCGGATGAACTACATCCGTATCATCGAAGGCGACAACGTAAAGCTCGAAATGAGCCCGTACGATCTCACGAAGGGACGCATCACATGGCGTTCCAAGAACTGAAAATCGCGGAAAAAACAACAAAGAGGTAATGATATGAAAGTACGTCCTTCCGTCAAGCCCATGTGCGACAAATGCAAGGTCATCAAGAGAAACGGGAAAGTGATGGTGATCTGCTCCAAAAACAAGAGCCATAAACAAAGACAGGGCTAAAATCAGTTGACAGGAACATTCGGGTATGGTAAAATATACCCTGCGCCCTTTTGGAAGGGCGGTGCAAAAGCATATTGTTTAAGCTGAATTTCCGCACAAACGGGTGCGGAAAATCGGCTTGCTTTGTGTAATTTGCGGAAAATGAACGCCTTATCGGTCCGCTCCATTCCAAAGCGGTCCGTCGGGCGGTATGGATAGAGAAAAAATTACAAACAACCACGGAGGTTACAAGTTAGATGGCACGTATTGCCGGTGTGGATTTACCGAGAGAAAAGAGGATCGAGATCGGTCTCACCTATATCTATGGGATCGGGCTCACCACGTCCAAAAAGATCCTTGCCGCGACGGGGATCAACCCCGATACGCGGGTGAAGGATCTCGACGAGACGGATGTCTCCAAACTCAGGGAGTATATCGATCATAACTATACGGTGGAAGGCGAGCTTCGTTCTCAGGTCAGCCTCAACATCAAGAGGCTCATGGAGATCGGATGCTATCGCGGTGTCCGCCATAGAAAGGGGCTTCCCGTCCGCGGGCAGAGCACCAAGCGCAACGCGAGGACGAGAAAGGGTCCCCGTCGTACCGTCGCGAACAAGAAGAAGTAAGGAGGGACGACGATGGCCGCACAGAAAAAGACGGTCTCCCGCAAGCGCAGAGAGATCAAGAAAGTAGACAAAGGACAAGTCCATATTCAGTCCACCTTCAACAACACCCTCGTCACCATCACGGATATGAGCGGCAACGCCATTTCGTGGTCGAGTGCGGGTTCGCTCGGCTTCAAGGGTTCGAGGAAGGGCACCCCGTTCGCCGCACAGATGGCGACGGAGACCGCCGCGAAAGCCGCGAAAGAGCACGGGCTTCGCTATGTCGAAGTGTATGTGAAGGGCCCCGGCGCGGGCAGAGAGAGCGCGATCCGTGCACTCGCCAATTGCGAGCTCGAAGTGACGCTCATTTCCGACGTTTCGCCCATCGCGCACAACGGATGCCGTCCGCCCAAGCGCAGAAGAGTATAAAAGGAGTGTAGAATATGGCAGTTTACAGAGACGCAAAATGCAAGCTCTGCCGCAGAGAGGGCGCGAAGCTCTTCTTGAAAGGCGAGAAATGCTATAAGGAAAAGTGCCCCTTCAACAAGCGTCCCTTGCCCCC
>CANPWF010000006.1 GCA_947581885.1 uncultured Clostridia bacterium | reverse complement strand
TCGCACCGTAGCTCGTCCGCCCGATATTGGGCACAAAGACGAGCGCGAGGAGCACGAGGGAGAGGATAAGGGCGGGGATCCCCGTCTTTTTGAGTTTCCGATAGGGAAGGATAGCCATCCCGACAAGGGCAAAAAGCCCGAGCACCAACCCCAAGACCTGCTTTTTGACGAAATACAGAGCGTCGCCGTACTGTACTTCGGCGTTATAGTAGCTCGCGGAGTACACGCACACCACGCCGTAACACGCCAACAAAACGACGGCGGCGAGAAAGAGCAGGTCCCCCTTTCCCGTTTTCTTCGGGAGAACAAGTTTATTCTCCCTCTTCACCCCGCCCCTCCGTCCGCACAGCAGAGAGCGTCGCCCCTTCCTTTTCCCTGCGAAGAAGTTCCAGAAGTTCCGCAAATCGGTTCCCGCGCTCCTCGTAGCTCGAAAACGCGTCGAAGCTCGCCGAGGCGGGAGAAAGGAGCACGTTCTGGCCCTCTTTCGCCGAGAGATAGGCAACGCGCACGGCGAGATCGAAGGGACGGCAAAGGGTCACGGAAGTGTATCCGCTCTTGATCGCCGCATTGAGGACGCGGAAGGCGTTCTCCCCGTAGATGACGGCATGGACGACGGACGAACGTTTGAGGGCTTCGAAGAGCGGTTCATACGAATATCCCTTGTCTTTCCCGCCGACGAGCAGGACGCTCTCCCCTTTCACGCTCTCCACCGCCTTGATCGCGGAATCGACGTTGGTCGCCTTGGAATCGTCGATGAAGGTTACCCCGTTGAGGGTGCCGATCTTTTCGAGCCGATGCTTCACGCCGCGGAAGGTTTTGAGGGCGGCGGTGATGCTCGCGTTCCCCACCCCCATGAGCTTGGCGGCGACGATCGCCGCGAGGGCGTTGGCGCGGTTGTGATCGCCGTCGACGGGAAGTTCGTCCGCACGGAACACGGGTTCGCCGCGGAAACAGAAGCTTCCTTCCTGCAACGTTCCCCCGTCCACCTGTTCATGAAGGGAAAACCAGACGACACGCGCCTTGGTCTTTTCGGCAAAAGTGCGCACGATGGGATCGTCGTAATTCAACACCGCATACTCGCTCTCCGCCGAATTTTTGAGGATACGGGACTTTAAGTAGACGTAATTCTCCATGTTGTAATGGCGGTTGAGATGATCTTCCGTCACGTTGAGAACGACGGAGACGTGCGGTTTCAAAGAGTACAGCGTTTCGAGCTGAAAGGACGAGATCTCGACGACGGCGACGCTGTTTTCGTTGAGTTCGGCAAGGGCGGAAGTGAGCGGCTTCCCTACATTCCCGCACGCGACGGCATTGATCCCCGCCGTGCGGAAGATACTTTCGAGCATGGTGACGGTGGTCGTTTTGCCGTTCGTCCCCGTCACGGCGACACAAGGAGAGCGAAGGGCGAGGGCACCGAGTTCCGCTTCCCCGATGATCCGCTTCCCCGCCCGTTTGAATGCCACGGGAAGAGAATGGTCGACGGGGATGCCCGGGGAGAGCACGAGCACGTCGCACTTTTCGATACACGAAGGGAGCTCGTCCTTCGGAATTTGTCTGCATCCTGCCCCTTCGAGCCGCGAAATAGCCGCGCGGACGTTCTCGTCGTCCACGTCGTCATAGAGATAGACCTTCGCACCGCGGGAGGAGAGATATTCCCCCGCCGCGATCCCCGAGCGGGACAGCCCCGCAACCAAAAAAGTTTGTGTGGAAAAAAGCAATTTTGCCCTCCTTCTTCCCGTTTCGGCGGGAAATCAGGCAAAGGGAATGAGAACGGTCGCCCCGAGGATCGCCGTCAGAATGGCGTAAGCATAGGAGATCTTCGCCTCCGAGTAGCCCTTCTGTTGGAAATGGTGATGGAGGGGTGCCATCAAAAAGACCCGTCTGCCCGTTTTTTTATAATATATTACTTGGACAATGACGGATATGCTTGAAAGGACAAAGACGAAACCGACGATCGCAACAGTCAACGCGTTCCCCGAAAAAAGGGAAATACAGGCGGCGAATCCCCCGAGGGAGAGCGAGCCCGTATCCCCCATAAAGACGCTCGCGCGGGACGTGTTGAAAACAAGATATGCGCACAGCGCACCCGTTAAGCAGTAGCTAAGGGCAGGAAGGCTTCTTCCCCCTTGCAAGGCAATAAGAACGCCCATTGCAAGGAAGAAGAAGGCGCATGAAGAGGCGGCGAGCCCATCCAGCCCGTCGGTGAGGTTGACGGCGTTCACGGTGGCAAGAAACAGAAATACGCCGAGCGGGAGCATCCCCCAACCGATATCGAAGGAAAGTTTGGTATAGGGAATGCGCAGGACGGTAAGCCCTTCCAGACAGCACCAAACGGAGGCGATCACAGCGACGGCGAGCTGAAAGAGGATCTTCTGATAGGGATACAGCCCCAAATTCTTCCCCCTCTTCTTTTTAAGAAGGTCGTCCAAAAAGCCGACGAGAAGGTAGGAAAGCCCCACGGCGAGGGAGACGAAGAAGGGCTTGTCCCGTTGCGGACAGAAAACAGCCGCCGAAACAGAGGCGGCGGCGATAAAGGCGAGCCCGCCCATCGTCGGAGTCCCGCCTTTGTCCTTGTGTTCTTTCACATATTGCAGGATATTCTGCCCCGCATGGAGCTTTTTGAGCGTCGGAATGAGCACGGCGCAGAGGACGAACGAGAGTAAAAACGAGAGCAGAAAACAGAATAGGAAGAGCCGCATTATTTCTCCGTGAGCGATCTGATTACATCTTTGTCGTCGAAGGCGTATTTTATTCCCATGATCTCCTGTGTTTTCTCCCCGCCCTTTCCCGCGACGAGAAGGATATCCCCTTTTTCGAGCCGTTCAAGCGCGTAGGCGATCGCCCTCTCCCTCTCCTCGATACACACATATTGCAGGGATCTTTCGCGGAAGCCCGATTCGATCTCGGCGATGACGGCGCAGGGTTCTTCATAGCGGGGATTGTCCGAAGTGATCACCGTGAAATCGGCGCAGGCGGCGGCGATCTTCCCCATGATGGGGCGTTTGGCGCGGTCACGGTTCCCCCCGCAGCCGAACACGAGGAAGAGCCTCCCCTTGCAGTGTTTCCGAAGGGCATCGAGGGATTTTTGCAAGCCGTCGGGGGTATGCGCGAAGTCCACGAAGATGTCCGCGTCGCGGTAGGAACCCACCCGTTCGAGCCTTCCGTCTACCCTCGTGAGCCCGATCCCCCGCGCGATCGAGTGAAGATCCGCCCCCAAGCTTCTCGCGGCGGAAGCGGCGGCGATGGCGTTGTACACGTTGTGCCTTCCCGTGAGTTTGATCTCCGCCTCGCACAGCTCGTCCTCCAAATTGAGAAGGACGCGGCTCCCGCGCACGCTCTCCCTCTCCACCACGGCAAAGCAGTCGGCGGGTTCGTTGAGCCCGTATAAGAGCACGGGCGCACACTCCTTTTTGATCTCATCGGAGAAAGGATCGTCGGCATTCAGCACGGCGAGCTTACAACTTTTAGGTGCGAACAGCTTTCGTTTCGCCTCGCCGTATGCCTTCATATCGGCGAAGAAATCGAGATGGTCTTGGGTCAAATTGGTGAAGATCGCCGCGTCGAAGAGGATCGGGCAGACCTTTTGCAGGGCGAGCGCGTGCGCCGAAACTTCCATCACGACCCGCGTAACGCCGCTCTGTTTCATCTCGGAAAGCAGCGAAAAGAGCGCAGGCGGATCGGGGGTCGTGAGCGAGGGAGCAACCTCTGCCGCGCCGTACTTCGCTCCGAGCGTGCCGACGCACCCGACCTTCTCCCCCGCCTCCGAAAAGATGTGATAGAGCATCTGCGTAATCGTCGTTTTGCCGTTCGTTCCCGTCACGCCGACGACGGAAAGAGAGCGTTCGGGGTGGCGATACAGGGCGGCGGAAGCCCGCGCAAGCCCCTCTCTTCCGTCCTTCACAACGATCGTGGGAACGCCGAGGGAGAGCTCCCGCTCGCAAAGGATCGCAGAGGCACCGCGGCAGACCGCTTCCTCGGCGAAGAGATGCCCGTCCGCCTCCGTGCCCGCATAGCATACGAAGAGATCATGCTCCCCCGCGATACGGCTGTCCGTACAGATCGAATGAAATTCCCCCTCGCCCGTCGCGCGGGCGTTCAGCTCTTTTGCAAGTTCGGAAACTTTCATATCATCCCTCCGAAGGCTGTAAATTCATAACGTTGATGATCCCTTGGAAGATCTCCGCGGCGCAGGGAGCGGCGATCGCGCTCCCGTAGTAGCTCCCCTGCGGCTCGTCGACGATGACGAGCGCGAGATAGCGGGGAGAATTCGCGGGGAAAAATCCGACGAACGAGGAGACATACTTCCCCTGCGCGATGTGCCCGTTCTCGTACTTTTGCGCGGTGCCCGTCTTGCCCGCCACGCGGAACCCCTCGATATATGCTTTCTTCCCGCTGCCGTCGCGCACCACCCCCTCGAGCATTTCGGAGAGGATGCGGGAAGCCTCTTCGCTCACCGTCCTTCCGACGAGCTGCGGTCCGATCTTTTCCTTTACAGCACCGTCGCGCGAGGAGATCTCCTTCACGAGGCGGGGCGCGAAATAGTTTCCGCCGTTGACGGCGGAGGCGGCGGCACAGGCGAGTTGAAGGGGCGTGACGGCGATCGTCTGTCCGAAACCGATACGGGCGAGGTCGCAATCGCGCACCGTCCCTTCGGGGAGAAGCATGCCGATGGATTCCCCCGGGAAATCGATGCCCGTCGTTCTTCCGAAGCGGAAGGCTTCCAAATATTCGTAGAAGGTCTCCTTCCCGAGCGAGAGCGCGATATCGACAAAACAGGGGTTACAGCTGTTGTTTAATGCCTCTTTGAGCGTCTGATTGACGTGCTTGCCGTTCTTGTGGTCGCTCCAACAGCGGATGGTCGTGCCGTCGACGGAGCGCGTCCGCGACGAGGAAAACACATAATTCAAGGGCAATGCCCGCTTGTTCCCGTGCAAGTTCTCCTCGATGTTCGCCGCGGCGGTGATGATCTTGAACGTCGAACCGGGCTCATAGACATCGGAGACGACGCGGCTCCTCGAAAGGGAATTGAGCTTGGATAGATCTTCCCGCGGGATGTCGTTGAGATCGTAGGAAGGCAAGTCCACCATCGCGAGCACCGAGCCGTCGGACGGGTCCAAAACGACCGCCCGCGCCGCCTTCGCCTGCGAGGAAGAAAGTACCCGCGCCATCGCCTCTTCGGCGATCGTCTGGATGCGGTGATCGAGGGTAAGATGAAGATCGAGCCCGTTCTCCGCGGGCACATAGGAAGCCGCGCTCCCCTTCAAATCCACCCCGACGAGGTCGGTCTCAAACAGAATTTCCCCATCCTGTCCCGCCAAAAACTTGTCGTAATACCGTTCGAGCCCTGTCGTGCCCGAACTGTCGTATGCGGTGAAGCCGATCGTCTGACAGGCGAGCGAACCCCGCGGATAGACGCGAAGATCGTCCCGCGCGTAATAGATGCCCGCAAGGTCCTCCCCTTCGATGCGCGAGGCGACGCTCTTCTCCGCTTGCCTTAATAGGACGATCTCCGAGCGGGAGCGATCGGACAGCTTCCCGAAGATCTCCTCGTACGGTCTTTGAAGGCAAGACGATAGGATCTCCGCCTCCCGCGCAGCGTCCTCCACCGCATTCGCCCGCGCATAGACGGCGTACCGCGGCTCGTTGCCCGCGAGAAGTTCTCCGCTATTATCGTAGATGTTCCCGCGGCCCGCATGGACGGGGATCTCCCTTGTCCACTGATCGAGGGCGCGGACGGAAAGCTCGTTTCTCCATATCACCTGAATATAGAAGAAACGAGCGAGAAAAAGACAAAAAAGAAAGGTTATCGCCATGAGTACGGCAAATAACCTCTTTCGTAAAATACTTACGGAATATGAAGTTTTGATATCGGACCTCCGTTCTTTACGGACGCTGCATCCCCATTTTCACCGCCCAATCGTCGACGAACGAGGGATCGGTGACAGAACCGATCTGATCGTGAAGGCTCTGCGACGTTTCGGTGAGGCTCGAAAGTTCCGCCTGTTTGGCGGCGATGGAAGCGTCCAATCCGCCGAGGAACACGGTATTCACGATGACGAGCACAAACAAAACGACGATCGTGAGCGCGACGGCGACGAGCGCGACTTTGGTGCGCGTGGAGAGTGCCGCCAAGAAACCGACGTGCTCTTCCGCTTTTGCCTCGGGTTCTGCCGTCACCAATGCCGCGGGACGCGCGAGCGTTTCGAGGGTGCGGCGGGTGGGAAGCGCGTCCTCATCTTCCTTCGAGGGCGTGATCGTGATCCCGTCTTGGATCTCGGGCGCGGCGACTTCCCGAACGAGCTCGCCGTTCTTGTATTCGATGCCGTCGAACAGTTGCTTTCTGCCCGCGGGCATCTCCACCGCGCGGTAGTCCGCCGCTGCCTGTGCGTAGCCCGATACGACGGGCGTCTCTTCGACGACCTCGGGTTCGGCGACGGGCGCGAACGCTTCGGCTTCGGGAGCCTTCTCCTCGACGGGTGCTTCCTTTACGGGAGCTTCCGTGACGGGAGCGGACGCAGCCGCAAACGACTCCGAAACGAGCATCTTGTAGCTTTCCGTACTGCGACGGTTATGTTCCTCCGCGGCGCGGGCGATCTGTTCCTCTTCGTCGGCGCGAAGTCTTGTAGTCCTTTCCAATACCGCAGATAATGCCATGATCTTTCTCCTTATTTGTATTCGGCGGAACGCCCGTTCATTCGACGATTTTTTCCGCGATCCGCAGTTTTGCGCAAGTACTGCGCGAGTTCTCTTTCATCTCCTGCGCACTCGCCGTGATGGGTTTGCGCGTGATCTCTTCGACGACCTGTTTCCTTCCGCAGACGCAGACGGGAATGCTCTTGGGGCAAATGCACGCCGTGCTCAGGTCGCGGAATACGTTCTTTACGATCCTGTCCTCCAAGGAATGGAAGGTGAGGATAACCGCCCTTCCCCCCTTTTTCAGCCTTCCCACGAGCCCGCGGATGCACTGTTCCAATCCGTCAAGTTCGCTGTTCACTTCGATGCGGACCGCCTGAAAGGTCCTCTTGGCGCAGGAAGCCGAACGTTTTTTGGGAGGGATGCTCATCTCGACGAGGCGGCGGAGTTCTCCGCAGGTGGAAATTCCTCCCTTTTCCCTCGCCTTCATGATGTTCTTTACGATCGCATGGGCGAAGGGTTCTTCCCCGAAATCCCGAAGGATGTGTTTGAGTTCCCCCGCGGGATAGCGGTTCACAACGTCGTCCGCCGTGAGAGCGGAACGCTTGTCCATCCGCATATCGAGGGGCGCGTCCTCCGCCCGATACGAAAACCCGCGCTTCGTATCGTCGATCTGATGGGAAGAAACGCCGAGGTCGATCAAGAATCCGTCTAACTTCTCTTCGGGCAGGACCTGATCGAACGCCTTGTAGTCCGCCCGCACGATTTGTACTCTGTTTTTGAAGGGAGCGAGGCGGCGGGAAGCCTCTTCGATCGCGTCGCCGTCCTTATCCGTTGCAATGAGCCGCACGGTAGGTTCCCGTTCGAGAATGGCGAAGGAATGTCCTCCCCCGCCGACGGTCGCGTCGTAGTACAGTCCGTTCGGGATCAGACGGAGCCCCGCGATCGCCTCCTCCACCATGACGGGGCGATGATATTCGTCCATTACATCGGCACCGCTTGCAGAGCCTCTTCGATCTTCTGATCGAGAAGGGAAGGCTCGCCGCGCTCCTCCGTTCCGAGAAGCCTGTCGGGTGCCCACATTTCGAGGTAATCCACCATCCCGATGGTGATGATATCGTGTTTGATCCCCGCGTAGTTCCGCATGGACTGCGAGAGCACGATCCTATTCTGCGTGTCCTCTTTGACGTACTCCACGCCGAGCATCACGAAACGCTTGCCGATGAGCTTATCGGTATCCGTCGAACGGATGGACTCGTACTCGGAGATACGCGCGTTGAACGTGGACTCGGGGAACACCGCAATGCACCCCCCGGCGTACTTGACAAAGACGATCCCGTCACCCGAGGGAAACGCGTCCCTCATCTTCTTGGGGATCCGTATTCTGTTTTTTTCGTCGAGCGCGTGCTCGTACGATCCGCTCAGATACATTGCTTTACCGCCGTTCATTCAGACTTGTCCAACGCTCATTTATTATAACTCCACCTGTGTCCACCTGTCAAGGGATTTGCGGAAATTTTTTGGAAAAAATACAAAAATTTTATCAATTTTTTGAAACATATGTTCGGAAATAAACGGCTTTATTCAAATACGCCCATTTTCCGAGAAATCCGACCCCATTCTCCCCTTTTGATGCCCCGTCGCTTTCCGAACAACTGTTCGTTTTTATCAAAAATTTCTGGTGGATACCAATCCCAATTTTATCCGAACATCTGTTTGTGATTTCTAAAAGATTAGAAAATCGATCCCTTTCCGTCCCCTCCTTCTTCCCCTCGTCTCGGAGCACCTTTTTTAGCCTTCTCGCGATCCCCTCGTTGCCGTCAAACACCTTGCAACCGTAGTACGATCCGATCTCTTCCTTCAAAAAAACATAGTGCGTACAGCCGAGCACCACGCCGTCGTATCCCCTCCCGGCGGGAAGGTGATCGGAAAGGCGGAGCAGCGTTCCCTGAAGATAGTGCGCCTCGATGGCGGCGGCAAGCCCTTCGAGCGGACGGACGGTAAAGTTCGTTTCGGGGAAGCGGGAGATAAGCGAGCGCATCCTCTCGCTCGAAGCGGTGCGGGGCGTGCAGAGCACGAGTACGTTTCGGCACGCGTTCGCGGCGGGCTTGATCGCGGGCTCCGTCCCGATGACGGGGAAATAAAATCTTCGCCGCATCTCCTCGATACAGCATGCCGTCGCCGTGTTGCAGGCGAGGACCGCCGCAGAGACGTTCTCTCTTTCCAGCCTCTCCAAGGCACCGCCGACGAGGCGGGCGATCTCCTCTTTCGGGCGGGAGCCGTAGGGCGCGTTCCCGTTATCTCCAAAATAAAGAAAACGCACGCGCGGGAGTACGCGCACGCACGCATGAAGGGTGGTGATCCCTCCCACCCCGCTATCGAAAACGCCTACAACGGGCACTTCCGCCATTTCCGTCCCCTCCCCGAAAAGAAAATTTTCTCTCTTTTGGTGAAAAACAGTTTACAAGCACAGTATTTTATGCTAAAATAAGCAAGGTTATCAAGAAAACGACTCAAAGGAGTATTATCGTGCCCAACATCAAATCCGCAAAGAAGCGCGTTCTCGTCACCGAGAAAAAGGCAATGCAGAACAAGGCGATCAAGTCCGCCCTCAAAACGCAGATCAAAAAGTTTGTAGCCGCCGTGAACGCGGGCGACAAAGAACTTGCAACCTCCCTTCTGCCCGAGACGTTCTCGGCGATCGATTCCGCCGTCAGCAAGGGGATCTTGCACAAGAACAACGCCGCCAACAAAAAGGCGAAGCTCTCCAAAAAGCTGAACTCTCTCGGCGCGTAACAGCGGGAATGTTCCGCCCGCCCTCTTGGGCGGGCTTTTTGCATGTTTTCTGTGATTTCCCCTCTCTCTTTTTGTCCGTAATTATCTCTTTTCCCTTTTTCGAAATTTCATGGAAAATCATTTGACTTTGCACGCGCGTTCCTATATTATATTCTCTGTCGGTTTATTTTTATTAAACTTTTTGTTTATTATTACGAAAGTCACGTAAAAAACGGCAAAAAGTTCAGTATTTCTAAACTTAAAGGAGGGATCATGGAACTCGGCGCGAAACTCAAAGAGATGCGATTACAAAAAAATCTCACGCAGGAAGAGCTTGCCGACCGCTGCGAACTGACGAAAGGTTACATTTCCCAGCTCGAAAACGACGTGACAAGCCCTTCCATCGCCACCCTTTACGACCTTTTGAACGCCCTCGGGAGCACCCTCGCCGAATTCTTTCGGGAGGATACGGAGGAGAAGATCGTCTTTTCCGAGCCCGAATACATCGAAAAGCGTTCGGACGGCATGATCTGGAATTGGGTCATTCCCAATGCCCAAAAGAACATGATGGAGCCCGTTCTCGTCGAATTGGAACCCTCGGCGGGCACGCAGGAGGATTTCCCCCACGAGGGCGAAGAGTTCGGCTACGTCATCGAAGGGAAGATAAGCATTGTCCGCGCGGGAAAGGTCTCCGTTGCCAAAAAGGGCGAAAGTTTCTATTTTACTTCGGATAAAGAGCACCATATCGAGAACCGCGGCAGGGGCAAGGCAAAGTTCATTTGGATCTCCACCCCTCCCAACTTTTGATCGCGAAGGAGAAAAACCATGGCAGAACATATCATCGAACTGCAAAACGTCACGAAGTACTACGACGACAATCTCGTCATCGACAACGTGAGCTTCTACATCAATAAGGGAGAATTCATCACCTTCCTCGGGCCCTCGGGCTGCGGCAAGACGACGACGCTCCGCATGATCGCGGGATTCGACGTCCCCACGAGCGGGAAGATCCTTCTCCACGGGAAAGACATCTCCCTTCTCCCCCCCAACAAGCGTCCCGTGAACACGGTGTTCCAGCGGTACGCCCTCTTCCCCCATCTCAATATCTTCGAGAACATCGCCTTCGGCCTCAAATGCAAGCGCGTCGAGAATACCTATCGGAACGCCGACGGGAAGGAATACACCAAGCGGGAAAAGCTCTCAAAAAAAGAGATCCGCGAAAAAGTCGAAAAGGCACTCGCGCTCGTCGATCTCGAGGGGTTTGAAAAGCGTTCGGTCGCGACCCTCTCGGGCGGACAGCAGCAAAGGGTCGCCATCGCCCGCGCCATCGTCAACGAGCCCGAGATCCTTCTCCTCGACGAACCGCTCGGCGCACTCGATCTCAAAATGCGCAAGGAGATGCAGATCGAACTCAAAGAGATGCACCGCCGCCTCGGCATCACCTTTATCTACGTCACGCACGATCAAGAAGAGGCGTTGACCATGTCGGATACCATCGTTGTCATGTCGGACGGGGTCGTTCAGCAGATCGGCACCCCCATCGGCATCTACAACGAGCCCGCCAATACCTTCGTTGCGGACTTCATCGGCGAGAGCAATATCTTCAACGGCACGGTCGTCGGCGAAAAGAAGGTGCGTTTCTGCGGGCACGATTTCAAATGCGTGGACGATTTCGAAAAGGGCGACGCGGCGGATGTCGTCGTGCGGCCCGAGGATATCGTGATGTGCTCCCCTTCCGAAGGGGACCTCAAAGGCGAGGTGATCTCCGTCGTTTTCAAGGGCATTCACTATGAGATCACGGTGAAGGTCGGCAAGTACGAGATCGTCATCCAGAGCACCGAAAAGCGGGAAGTGGGCGACAAGATCGGGATGAAGATCGCACCCGACGGCATCCACCTCATGCGCCCCAACTACACCACCAACCTCTTCGACGGCGTGATCACCAAGCGGAATACCGTTCGCTTCGCCGACGGGGAGTTCGAATGCGACGTAACGCAGCTCTACCCCGGGAGCCATGTCGACGAGGAAGATTACCTCGTTCTCCCTTCGGGAGAAAAGCTCGACCTCACGGACACAGAAGTCACCGTGGAAGTGGGGCTCAACGACATCACGATCAGCGACGACGAGGACGCGGGCGGCACGACGGGGCACATCATCTCCATCATCTACAAGGGCGACCATTACCGCATCATCGTGCGCACCGAGGAGGAGGAAGAGGACTTCGTGTTCGCCTCCGAGGATCTTTGGAACGAGAACGACTACGTCTCCGTCGTCATTCCCAAAGAGAAGATCAAGCTCACCTTGAAGCACCCCGAGGAGCATAAGGGCGCGGGCGCGAAGGCGGAGGTGCAATCGTGATACGGCTCCGCTTCTCGCGAAAGACGCTCGGCATCCCCTATGCCGTCTTTCTCCTCTTTTTCGTGATCGCGCCCATGTTCGTCATCCTCTTTTACGCGTTCACGGATAGGGAAAATCATTTCACCTTTATGAACTTCGTGCGGTTCTTCTCGGACCCCACCAAGCTCTCCACCATCGTCTATTCCCTCGTCATCGCGCTGATCACGACGGTCGTTTGCCTCGTGATCGCCTTCCCCATCGCGTACATCCTCGCGCGGAGCAAGATGAAGAGGAAGTTCGTCATTCTGATGCTCTTCGTCACACCGATGTGGATCAACTTCGTTCTCCGCGTGAACGCCATCCGCGAACTCTTCAATTGGATGGGACTGCTCGGCGAGACGAACTACTTCAACACGGTGTTCGGCATGGTGTACGACTTCCTCCCCTTCATGATCCTTCCCCTCTATACCACGATCATGAAGATCGACAACAGCTTGTATGAGGCAAGCGCGGACCTCGGAGGCAACGCCTTCACGACGTTTACGCGGGTCACCCTTCCCCTCGCGATGCCCGGCATCATGAGCGGCGTGACGATGGTCTTTCTCCCCTCGATGACGAACTATGTCGTCTCGGATATGCTCGGCAATTCCATGGTGACCATCATCGGGAAGTTCATCTACGAATACTTCGGCACCGATTGGCACATGGGCTCGATGGTCGCGCTCGTACTTCTCATCGTCGTGTTCGTCTCGACGTGGGCTTCGGGCGGATTCAAGGCGGAAGAGAACGCAAGGGGGGCAAATCTATGAACAAGAAAACGCTCATCGGCTGTTTGAAGGCGGGGTTCGTCGGGCTCATTTTGCTCCTTCTGTACGCCCCCATCCTGCTGCTTGCGGTGTATTCCTTCAACGAAACGGACATCATCGGCACTTGGGGAAGTTTTTCCTTCACCCACTATCAAAAGTTGTTCGGCGACCCCGTCATTTTGGGAATGATCGGGAATACCCTCCTCCTCGCTCTCCTCGCGGCGACCCTCTCCACTGTTTTGGGGACGCTCGGCGCACTCGGCATGTTCTATTCGAAAAAGCGGGTGAAAGCGGTGATGCACGGCGCGTCGCAGATCCCCGTCATCAACGCGGAGATCGTGACTGCCCTCTCCCTCGCTATCGCCTTTGTCGCCGTGGGTTTGGGGAAATCCTACTTCACTTTGCTCATCGGACATATGGTCATCTGCACACCCTTTGTCGTCCTATCGGTGATGCCCAAGTTGAAGCAAATGGATAACTCCCTCTATGAGGCAGCACTCGACCTCGGCGCGAGCCCCGCGAAGGCACTCTTCAAGGTGGTGCTCCCGCAGATCGTCCCCGGGATCATCTCGGGTTTCATGCTCGCCATCACCCTCTCTTTGGACGACTATATCGTAACCGTCTACACCCGTCCCTCGGGGTTTGAGACGATCTCCACTTACGTTTTCAACGCGACGATGCGCGGCAATGCGCACACGGCGGAAACGCTCTCCTCCTTCTGGGCACTCACGACCATTCTCTTCCTCGTCATCGTGACGGTCGTCGTCGTGTTCAACCTGACGGGAAGGCGCAAGAAGGAGGTCACAAAGTGAAAGCAAGGCGACTTTTCAGCGTTTTATCGGCTGCCGCGCTCCTTCTTCCCACCCTCTCCGTGCTCAGCGGTTGTGGCTCGTACAGCGCGGATATCGTGCTGAAAGTGTACAATTGGGCGGAATATATCGACGAGGGCGGCGAAGGCTCCTACGAATACGATATGCTCGAGGAAGAGGGCAAGACCCCTTCCGAAGAGGATGCCCCTTCGATGATCGAACGCTTCGAAAAGTGGTATCCCGCACATCACAACGGGCAGACGGTGCGGGTGGAATACTCCACCTTCGGCACCAACGAAGATATGTACAACGAGATCGTTCTCGGCAACGAATACGACCTTCTCTGCCCTTCCGACTACATGATCATGAAGCTCGCCGCCGAAGATCGTATCGAGCCGTACGACGAGAGATTCTTCGATACGAGCAATGAAGAGAACTACTATGTAAACAACGTTTCCCCCTACATCAACGAGATCTTTGAAAGCGGCACGGTCGGCGTTCCGAAATACGACGACCTCGTCGAACTTCACCGTTGGAGCGAATACGCCGCGGGATATATGTGGGGAACGACGGGGTTCGTGTACAATCCCGAGGCGGTGGACGCGGATGAGCTCGAAGAGCTCGGTTGGAAGGCATTTACAAGTTATCCCAACCAGATCACCGCGAAAGACAACGTGCGCGATACCTATTTCGCCGCACTCGGGCTCACCTATCAGGACGAACTCCTCTCCCACTCTCCCGACGAGGAAGGGTACAACGAGACGCTTACGGGGATCTTCAACCGCACCGACGAGGAGTATTCGGACGCTGTCCGCTCCACCCTCCTTTCCATGAAGGAAAAGATCTACGGCTTCGAGACGGATACGGGGAAAGCCGACCTCGTGAGCGGAAAGATTTTATTGAACTACGCTTGGAGCGGCGACGCGGTGTATTCGATGACCCTCGCCGAAGAGGAGAACGATTTCGAGCTCGCATACAGCGTTCCCAAGGCGGGTTCCAACCTCTGGTTCGACGGTTGGGTGATGACGAAGGGCATTGAAGAGCGCGGGAAAAAGGAGGCGGCGCAGGCGTTCGTCAACTTCATGGCAATGCCCGAAAACGCCGTCCGCAACAGCTATTATATCGGCTACACCTCCGTGATCGCGGGCGAGGAAATGCTCGATTACGCGCGGTATCTCTATGAGGACGAGGAAGCGGAGGACCCGACGGAGTACGATCTCGGCTACTTCTTCGGCGATACGGCGGAGGACGCGGTGCTCGTCGCCTCGTCGAAAGAGACGGAGCGAGGAAGGCTCTTCGCGCAGTACCCTCCCGAGGATGTCATTCACCGCTGCGTCGTGATGGATTATTTCGACCCCGATACGAGCGAGCGCATCAACGAGCTGTGGTCGCAGGTGAAGGCGGAAAGCCTCGACGCTTGGGCGATCATCGTGATCGTCGTCACCGTCGTTGCGATCGCCGCATTCCTCGTGTTCGTGAAGTTCGGAAACAAGATCGATTTCTTCCGAAGAAAACCCAAAAAAGGGTACGAAAAGGTCTGAAAAACGGGAAAACGCCCTCCGACGGAGGGCGTTCCTTTTGACTTAAAAAGAGTTATTTGTACTTCCTCCCCCCGCTTTCGGGAATCAACGGCGTGTTGTTGTACGCCGTATCGAAGGAAGGACCCCTAAAGCGGATGGTGACGACCGAACGGAATTCGATGCCGTCGACGACGGTGTGCAACGTCGCAACGCGGATGTGCCCCTCGAGCCGATCGGAAAGCGTTCCGTCGACATACAGATAAAATCCGCGCAGAGAGACGGCGACGACGACCTCATGCGAATGCACCCGATAGACGAAATAACGGCTGAACGCCAGCGTACGAAAGATGCCGAACGCGACGACAAGAAAGAGAAAAACGCCGAGAAGTACCGTTGTGATCCAAAGTGGTGTCATGATGATTTCACCTCATTCCATTTCTTCAAGAGTTTCAAGCTGCGTTTGCAGTCCCCTCTGAGCATCCTTCCCGTGATCGTCCATCTCCCCTTTTTCACGAGGAAAATCGGTTTGCCCGCCTCCCTCTCGCTCTCATCCGAAGCGGAAGGCAGGATGCAGACGGAGGTAATCGCGAGCGAATAGATGTCGGAATTTAAGAGAAAGTCGAGAACGGGCAGTGCGGCAACGCCGATGGAATCGGAATGTTCGACTCCGTTCCACGGCGAAAGGTCCAAAGTGGCGGGGTCCTTTTCGCCGAAATCGACGCTCTGAACCGTATTCTTCCCTACATGATAGCACACGGGAACAACCAACTCGCCGTCCTTCACGAAATGTTTGATCTCGACGGGATTCTCGCGAAGGAGAAGCAGGATCCCCGCTCCGAGATGGGGATCGAGGAAGTTGCACCACGAACTTTTCCCGCGGACGAAGAACACGATCTCGATGACGCTTGCCGCAACAAAGCAGACGATCGTCACCGTAATGACGGTAACAAGGAACCACTTTTCGTGTTTGACCGAGTCGGGAACGGCCTTGATGACGATAAACAAGGCGACGGCAAGCAGCAAAAAGAAGAGAGCGAAACAAAGGTCGATGAGATTTTTCTTTTGAGAAATGCGTTTCTTCGAAGCGACCTTTTTGTATTCGTCCGTCTGTAAATATTCCTGAAAGTTCATCGATTCTCCTATATTATGTCACGCATAGTACTTCGCAAAATGCGGAAAATCAAGGTTTATCCGTCGAATCGGCGGAACCTTTCCCCTTTTTTCGCTTGTTGACGCTCACCGTGAGGAGATATTCGATCTGCCCGTTGAGCGAACGAAAATCCTCCTCCGCCCATCGCATGAGTTCCGAATAGAGCGAGGATGAGAGCCGAAGCGGCACCTGTTTTTTGTTTTCGCTTTCCTTCATTTTATCTCCGTGCGCAACATCTCGCGCAAGCGATTTTCGACGGGACGCATCTTGCTTCTCGCCACGGCGTACATCACGATCCATACGACGAGCGCGAGAATGGCACCGAACACGAGGAAGGGAAGGATGCCGACCGAGAGGGACTGTGCAAGCGGCATCGGGTCCTCTCCCTTGAAGTAGGCAAGCAATCCGAACGTTATCCCGAGGGCGATCGAACCCACCGTGAACACCGCGAACATGATGTTCCCCGCCCGCTGGGACTTTATCCACATCCTTTGCAATTCGGCGCGGAGAAGGTCCCCTTCCGAATCCTTCAATTTCCCCGCATTCCTCGAAAAGATCTCCTTTTGCCTGCGGGCAATCGGGTAGATCGAGAGGACGGTCACCACCAAAATGAGAGCAAATACCGATAGAATGATCGACCAAACGACCTCGTTTCCGAGTTTATCGGCATAATTCCCGAGCGTTATCCCGAGGATGAGAACGACGAAATAGATGGCACCGAGCGCAAATCCGATCGTCCCTCCCCACCTGCTCGTCCGTCGGTAATCCTCCCGCTCGATGTCCTCTTTCAAAAGTAGTTCAACGGGTGCGGGAATGGAGGAAGCCGCCCGCGCCGTCTCCGCCTCGCGGAGCGTTCTCGCCGTGCTCATGTGAAGTTCCTCGCGCTTGATCTCGTCGATGTCGTTCTGCGCAAGATGATAGAACATTGACCGCGCTCTGCTCTCCGAGAAAACACCGTACACGCCCGCGCCGCCCGAAAGGAGGGCGAACGTGACGAAAGAGTACAAAACATACTCGTTCACCGCGACCCCCGCCGACACGAGAAGGCAGCAAAAGGCAAGCACCAACGGGGCGACGATGCGAAGGAACCCGAAGATCCAAGGGCGTTTTCCGCCCGAAAACCCGCGGAATGCCTCTTGAAAGGCGGTATACACGGCTTCGTGCCGTTCCCTCTCCTCTCCCTGCTTCAAGAGCGCGTTCTGCTCGTTCTGCCCGAAAGCGAGGGAGAAGATGCGGCGGGGCTTTTGAAGAGCAAGCGCGGTCGCGCTCGTCTCCGTCAAAAGCCCGAACGCGGTAACGACGGCGCATGCCCAGAGCGGAACGTTCGCCCACGTCAGGATCGCCGCAACGAGCATGAGAAGGGTCCCGACGACGGAGATCCATCGGAGCCACAGTTCATACGATTTCAGCTCCTCCGCATATTTCCCGCGGAGAAAGAGGTTTGCAAATTCATCCATCGTTTATTTCCCGAACATGATGCGTTCGCTCGAAAGCATCTTCGTAATGATCACGACGAGGACCGCCGTGTAAAGCAGGTTCACGCCGACGCTCACGAGGGATTGCCACACGGGAAGTCCCCCCTGCAAGATCCTCTGCATGTATACCACCGCATTCAGCACGGGGACGACGACCGTCCAATCGCCGAACGAGGGCACGAAGGACGTGATGATCGAAACGACCATGACGAGGATCATCAACACCCCCGTATAGGCGGACGCTTCCTTCACCGAACGGGAAAGGGTGGAGACCGTCGCGATGACGGCGACGATCAGGGGCACGATACAGAGCAGGAGCGGCAAAAGCAGGATATAACTCCAAACGCTGTACGTCCCCAAAAAGCCGAGCGACATCCCCATAAGTTTGGGCATGGAGAGCGCGATCCCCAAAAAGCTCGAGAGTGCTCCCAGCATGGAGACGCAGGCGAGCGGCACGATCTTCCCGATGGCGACATCCGAGCGACGTGCGGAAGTGACGAGAACGGTTGCGAGCGTCCCCCGCTCCTTCTCCCCCGCCACCGATTCGAGGGTGACGGACATGCAGGCGGAGAACACAAAGCAGACGATGATGAAGGGAAGGATGGTCGTCATGACCTCTCTGCCGAGCTCGGGTTCGCTGCGGACGGACTGCGGGGCGATCTCAAATCGCGAACCGATCTCCTGCAAGGTCGCGGAAGCGATCGAGTAAAAGGTCATGCTCGCCTCGTCCGACGGGTCGTAAACGATGCGGACGGCGGGCTTTGTCTCCCCGAAAACTCCCATTAAAAGTGTTTCGTCGAACCCTTCGGGAAAGACGAGGATCGCGGCGGCTTCCCCCTCTTCGATCTCCGCCTTCGCGCTCTCCTCATCCTCGAGCGGGAGAAATTCCACCGTGTCGCCGCTCTCTTTGATAACCTCTTCGAGAACGGTGACGAGGGAGGATTCCCCCTGTAAATAGATGCGGTAGGCGCGGGCTTCCTCTTCCTCCGAATAGATCGCATTCCCCAAAATGCTGTACAGCGCGAAGATGAGGATGCCGGGGAGAAGCATGGTGACGATGAGGCGAGGGTCGCGGAAGAAACGATAAAACTCCTTTTTGATGAGAGCCAGAAGTTTCATAGCACGTCCCCCTTTAAGTCGCGATAGATCGAAAAGAAGCGATCTTCCAAGGAAAAGCCGCCGCAGAGCTCTTCAAGCGTCCCCTCTGCCGCCATTTTTCCGTCGATGATCACGCCGACTCTGTCGCAGAGTTTTTCCGCGAGGGAAAAGATGTGCGTGGAGAGAAGGACGCTCTTGCCCATGGCGCGGAGCTCCATAAGGAAATCGGTGACGACTTTCGCCGTGAGAACATCCAGCCCGTTGGTGGGTTCGTCGAAGATGACAACGTCGGGATCGTGCACGATAGAGATGACGAGAGAGACCTTTTGCAGCATCCCCGTCGAGAGGTCGCCCACCTTCACGCCCGCAAAGGCGTTCACGCCGAATCTCGTGAAAAGATCGCGCTTGCGTTCGGCGATCTTATCCTTGCTCATGCCGTGCATCGCGCCGAAGAATTGAAAGAGATAGTCGGGCGTGAAGAACTTTTCGAGCTTCAACTCGCTCGTCATAAAGCCGACGCAATCGCGCACCTTGCCGCTCTCCTTCACGACGGAATGCCCCATCACGGACGCGTCGCCCGCGTCGGGCTTGATGAGGGTGGAGAGCATGCGGAGCGTCGTCGTTTTGCCCGCCCCGTTGGGGCCCAACAGCCCGTAGATCTCCCCGCGGCATGCGGAAAAGGAGAGCCCGTCGACGGCGACTTTTTTTGTCTCCCCCGTCTTTTCGAGCTTCCTTTGCCGCCGCGAAAGCGTGAACGTCTTATGTAAACTGTCTGCACGGACGACGATGTCTTTCATATCCTATATGATCAATAGATACTTCCCGTACCGACGACGGGCTGCGCGTCTTTATTGCCGCAGAGCACGACGAGAAGGTTGCTCACCATCTGCGCCTTGCGTTCGTCGTCGAGTTCGACGATCTGTTCCTCGGAAAGTTTGTTGAGAGCCATCTGCACCATCGAGACGGCACCCTCGACGATCTTCTGCCGCGCGGCGATGATTGCCGAAGCCTGTTGCCGTTGCAGCATCGCCGCCGCGATCTCGGGCGCGTAGGCGAGGTGGGAGATCCGCGCTTCAATGACCTCGATGCCCGCCATCTCCGTGCGCTGTTGCAGTTCTTCGCGCAAGACCTCCGCGATCTCCTGCGCACTGCCGCGGAGAGACCGCTCGTCGCCGTTCTCCGAAACGTCATAGGGATATTGCCGCGCGACCTGACGGATCGCGGCATCGCACTGCGTCGAAAGATACGCCATGTAATTATCGACGTTAAAGACGGCACGCGCGGTATTGACGATGCGCCAGATGACGACGACGGAGATCTCGATGGGATTGCCCTCCTCGTCGTTGACTTTCTGCTTGTCGTTATTGAGCGTCATCGCCTTCAGGGAAACCTTCCGCGCAAGCCCCGCCGTCATGCTCTTTGCGGGATTGACCGCCGCACAGAAAGGATTCACCCAATAAAAACCGTCTTGATTGATCGTGCCATAATATTTCCCGAAGAGCGTAAGAACGTATGCCTCGTTGGGTTGAAGCAGTTTGAACCCGCCCAAAGAGAACGCCGCACACATAAAGAGAAGCACGGCACCCACGATACAGACACCGATCGCACCCCCTTCGAGCCCCAAAACCCCCATCACGATGATGAGCGCGATCGCGGCAAGGAACATGAAGATGATGACGAAAAGCATCAACCAACCGTTGACCGCCTTCGCCTTTTTCTCGTCTACGACGTTCAGAGCCCTCTTTTCCGTTGTTACCTCTTTCATTTCAAGCCTCCGAAAGTGATATCATTTTGATATCATTATGATAACACCTTCCAAAAGCTTTGTCAAGAATTTTTCCGAAAGTTTTTTTGAAAATCGCACAAAAAAGGCACGGCGGAAAACCGTGCCCTATCTTTCTTATTTTCAAGTTCCCTTCGCTATCCGAGGCTCTTTTTCAAGATCTCGAACAGCTCGTCCGAGATAACGTGCTCGACGCGGCAGGCGTTCTCCTCCGCGAGCTCTCTCCCCGCGCCCATCCGCATGAACACTTCGGTAAAGACGCGGTGCTTTTCGTAGACATCCTCCGCCCTCTTTTGCCCTTCTTCGGTGAGCGTGATGTCGCCGTTCTTATCGATGACGATGTATCCCTTCCCGACGAGAAGATTGACCGCGCGGGAAACACTCGACTTGGCATAGCCGCGTTCCTCGACGATATCGACGGAACGGACGTTTTCTTTGCGCATCTTCAAAAGGAGAATGGTTTCAAGATACATTTCCTCCGATTCGTGCGTGATCATGGTTTTCTCCCCCTTTTCCTCATTATACTACAAAATTTTCCGTTTGTAAAGGGGAAAGTTCCAAATTGATGGGGCTACAAGGTCGCGGTTGCGCATACAAACGGCGAAAAAATGTATATCAGGCGACAAAACCTGCATAAAATCAAAAATTATCACAAAAAATTCATTTCAAAATCCTTGCATTGTGCGTAGGTTTTTGCTATACTGATGCCATGAAAATTTTTTCTGAAAGACTTCTCGAATTGAGAAAGGAACGGGGATTGTCGCAAGCGACCGTCGCGAAGGACCTTGGTGTCAGTTTGGGCATCGTCTGCTATTGGGAAACGAACAAGAGCGATCCCACGGCATCCAACATCGCGAAGCTCGCCCGCTACTTCAACGTCACGTCCGATTTCCTGCTCGGGCTCTCGGACTAACCGAATAACACAACTCGATCTCCGCCCCAAACAGGCGGCGTTTTCCCGTTGACGGCTCCGCAACCGCGGGACTATTTTTTATTGCGCTTCGTCCCCTTTCGAATGAAGTCGCTCGTTGAGTACGGCGATCCCGTTTAGCTCCTCTTTTTCGTCCTCGTAGGCGAGAACTTCCCCTTTGATACAGGGAAGATACCGCTCTGTGAACATCCTCTCTTCTGGCGTGAAATAATCGGAGAGCGTTTGCAGGCGATCCATGTTCGCCGCCGCTTTTTCCCCGTCCCCCTCGTTGAGGGCGTAGAGCACGCGCAGGCGCAGAAGTTCGCGGAAGGCGGGAAGGTCCTCCCTCACGACGGGTGTTCCGAACAGAAGATCGGAAGGGATCTCCTCGAACGTGCCCTTGAAGAGGATGCCTTGCGCCGTCCAGACGGCGAGTTCCACCTGCGCTTCGGCGGTCTTTTTTGCCATTGAGAGTGCCGCAAAACCGTCCGTCTGCCCCTCGGGGAGCTCGACGGGAAAGAGGGTGCGGATGCCGTCGGCAATCAGAAAGAGAGAGAGCATTCCGCCGAACAGCCCGATCGCATGATAGGGTAAAAGCGTGCAAAGGAGAAGGATGGGAAGCCCGAGCACAAGATCGAACATCGCCCCCGCCAAAGAGACGAAAACAAACTTCACCCGAAGCCCCTTTCCGCTGTGCGGGACAAGTTCGGTCATGCCCGCAAATTCGTCGGCATAGCCAAAAAACTTCACCCCTTCCCCCGAAAATCGCACAAGAGAGAGCGTGAACGATTTGACTTTGAAGCCGCACGCAGCCCCGACCGCCGCGTGCCCCGCCTCGTGCACCGTGACGGGAATGCGCAACGCGACACAGAGGATCAAAAAGACCCCCGCGACCCATTCCCCCGCCCCGATCTCCTCGGGCATCAACAAAAACATCAGCACGCACCCGACGCTCGCGCCGATCCAAAGTAGCCAATCGAGAACGCGATAGATCGCGATCTTGGTTCTGCCGCTCATACCAGCCCCCTCAAAACGAGATATCCTTCGAGATTGTCCCGATCGGAAAACAGAAGTTCCGAAAGGGAGAGTTTTTTCATCAACATGGCAACGAGAAGTGCCCCGCCCGCGATGATGTCCGCGCGGTCCTTCTCCATTCCTCGGATAAGAGAACGCTCCTCTTTCGTCATGGAGAGAAGAGCGTTTGCCGTCCCTTCGACCCAATCGAAGGGAAGCGAACAGCCCTGCAAACGGACGGGATCGTAATGCTCCAACCCGAGTTTGACGCTCGCGAGGGTGGAAGCGGTGCCGCCCACCGCGTACACCTTCCCGCAAGGCTTTTCGAGATCGGAAGAGATCGCCTCCCAGATCGCCGCACGGAGAAGTTCTTCCCGATCGCCGCACCGTTCATGCAAACGGACCGCGCCGACGGGCAGGCTCACCGAAAAGACCGTTTTGCCGTTTTTTCTCACGCCGTATTCCGAGCTCGCACCGCCGACATCCAAGACCGCGCCGTCCTCGTTTCCGAGCGCACCGCAGAGGGCGAGTTCGGCTTCCTCTTCCCCCGAGACGACATCGACTTCCTGCCCGCACATCCTCTTCACGAGCTCGCAGAACTTCCCGCCGTTTTTCGAACTTCTGACTGCCGCGGTCGCAAAACTTACAACGCGGGCGTTTGCTCTTTCCCCCTCTTCGGAAAAGATGCGGACGGCATCCGCGGTGCGGCGCATCGACGCTTCGGAAAGTTCCCCTTCTTTCATCCCCTCGGCAAGGCGGGTGGTGATGAGTCTCTTATATAAAGATGTTCCGTCCGCCCAAGAGAGAAGGCGAACGGAATTGGAGCCGATATCGATAACGGCAAATTTCATCCTTTAATCTCCGCCGGAGACCCATCCGCGTTTGAGGGCGAGGTAGTAGAGCGCGTCGCCGTTCATGTAAGCGTCGAGCTCCTTCTCCCCCGCGGCATTCGATTGCTTGTATTCTTCGATCAAACGATCGTACTCGCGGATCTCGCGGTTTTTGACCCCGTACGATACGATCTGGATGACGAGAACGACGATAAGGAAAACGACGAGAAGCACGCCGGCAACCGTTGCGCCGACGGCGATCCTCTTCATTTTGCCTTCCGTGTAGCCCTTGTTTTCCATCTTCGGTGTTCCCTGTGTATCGGATTTCTTCTATTATATACCTTTTCACAGAAAAAAGCAACGATTTTATGAAAACTTTTCAAATAGAGGAAAAGCCCCAAAAGGCACCCGAGCAAGGAATAGAAGCGAACGGTGCCGAGATCCATCATCACCGAGACGAACAGAAACAGCCCGCCGAACAAAAAGCAGAACAGAAGGTCGCATAAAACCCGCACCCATCTTGCGGGGAGAAGTTTTCCGACCATCCAAAAAACATCGTAAACAACTCCGCCCGCGAGCCCGCAGGCGACGCACACGAGGAAGGTAAAGACCTGATCCCCCGTCATTTGAAGAGACGGGAAAAGAGGTTCCCCTTCGCGCCGAAACGGACAGAGCGAAATTCCCCGCTCGCCGCAAAGTTTCCGCTCCCCTCCGAGAAGGCAAGCACTTTAAGGCGGGTGCCCTCGATACGGACACGCTTCCCCGCCACGGTAAGAAGGATGAGCGTTTCGCTGAATGAGACAACGCTTTCCACCCCCGTGAAGGAGAGCTTTTTCTGCGATTCTATGGTAAGAACGCTGCTCCTTGCTTCCTGCATACCGTACAATATGTTTTTCTCGGAAGAAATATGTAGGTTTGTCAAACATATGAGACGGGGTTGGGAAAAAAATCAGTGCAAGAGGCCGTCATGGAGATAGTCTGAGATGTATTCTTTGGGGGAATGCCAATTTAGAGGACGCATGGGGAAGTTATTATAGCGTCGGTTGTGAACGGCAAGCTGCTCCCTGAAGTCCTCAAAGGAATGAAACCGGTGCGTCGCATAGAAGTATTCGTTGTCCTTTCGGTGAGAACGTTCCACTTT